>JAZUED010000224.1:0-5765 GCA_045640005.1 Candidatus Fimousia sp. | reverse complement strand
ACTGGAGTACGTCCCATCTTATCACGAGCAACATAGATTCCAGCTGGAGTCATAAGTGCAAATGTCATGGAACCTTCGATGATTTCGTGCGCATACTGGATACCTTCGATTAAGTTTTTCTTGGAGTTGATGATTGCAGCGACAAGTTCTGTCTGGTTGATTAGTCCGCCACTCATCTCCATAAAATGTGTAGTTCCATTGTTCATGATCTGGTTAAGAATTTCTTCTTCGTTGTTGATTTTACCAACGGTAACGATGGAATAAGATCCGTGACGGGAACGAACGTTAACTGGCTGTGGTTCATAGTCAGAGATACAGCCAAGACCCATGCGGCCTTTCATAGAGTTCATGTCGCGGTCAAATTTTGTACGGAATGGGCTGTTTTCGATGTTATGGATTGCACGGTCAAATCCGCGTTCATCATCGTAAAATACCATACCGGCTCTTCGTGTTCCTAAATGAGAATGGTAATCTGTGCCGAAGAATACGTCAAATACAACGTCTTCCTTTTTAGAAATAGCACCAAAAAATCCTCCCATAATATTTCCTCCTCTGTGTTCATAATGAACAAAAAATAATTGAAATTTGCTGAAAAATTCAACATTTTTTTATTTTATCATAAGATGAAGATAAGCATCCCGAAATCGGAATGCTTATCTTTTTTATATTTTATATATTATTTGTCATGAATTTCGGAATGTAATTCCTGAAGGGATTTGATATCAGAACCACCATGTCTTCTGATAGACTGAATACCCTTAGCAGCTGCAAGAGCAGCAGCGATTGTTGTGAAGTAAGGAACTTTTGCTTTGATTGCAGCCTTGCGTAAGTAAGAGTCATCATAAGCAGAGTCTTTACCTACTGGAGAGTTAACAACGATGTCAACTGTTCCATTAGTGATAAGGTCGTATGTATTTGGACGACCTTCGAAGAGTTTGTTAACTCTTTCAGCAGCAATACCAGCTTCGTTAAGAGCTTTGCAGTTACCTTCTGTAGCAAGGATCTAGAATCCATTGTCAGCGAAGATCTGAGCAAGTTCAACGATTTCTGGTTTGTCTTTTCTATTTACAGAGATGAGTACAGTTCCTTCTGTAGGTAATTTCATGGAAGCAGCTTCCTGAGCTTTGCAGAATGCTTCATGATATGTAGAAGAAAGACCTAAAACTTCACCTGTAGATCTCATTTCTGGTCCAAGTACAGGGTCAACTTCCTGGAACATGTTGAATGGGAATACGGATTCCTTTACACCGTAGTGTGGAATGTCCTGTTCACATAATGCAGGAACTGGAGATTCTTTTCCTGTAAGTTCGGAAGTAATGATTTCTGTAGCAAGTGGTACCATACGGATGTTACATACTTTAGATACTAATGGTACTGTACGGGATGCACGTGGGTTAGCTTCTAATACATATACTTTATCGTTTTCGATAGCGTACTGCATGTTCATAAGACCACGAACGCCCATTTCTTCAGCAATCTTTCTTGTGTATTCTTTGATTGTTTCAACATTCTTTGGAGAGATGTGAACAGATGGAAGAACACAAGCGGAGTCACCAGAGTGAACACCTGCAAGTTCGATATGTTCCATAACTGCAGGAACGAATGCATGTTTTCCATCGGAAATAGCATCAGCTTCACATTCCATAGCATGTCCTAAGAAACGGTCAATAAGGATAGGTCTGTCAGGTGTTACACCAACAGCAGCTTCCATGTAGCCAACCATTGCATTAGCATCGTATACAACTTCCATACCACGACCACCAAGTACGTAAGAAGGACGTACCATAACTGGGTAGCCGATTTCTTCAGCGATTGCTAAAGCTTCTTCAACGTTAACAGCCATTCCGGATTCTGGCATTGGGATTTCTAATTTATCCATCATAGCACGGAATAAGTCACGGTCTTCTGCAAGGTCGATAACTGCAGGAGAAGTACCTAAAATCTTAACTCCGTTTGCTTCTAACTGGGAAGCTAAGTTAAGTGGAGTCTGACCACCGAACTGAGCGATAACGCCAAGAGGTTTTTCTTTATTGTAGATACTTAAAACATCTTCTAATGTAAGAGGTTCGAAGTATAATTTGTCGGATGTATCGTAGTCTGTAGATACTGTTTCAGGGTTACAGTTTACGATGATTGTTTCAAATCCTAATTTCTTTAATGCTTTTGCAGCATGTACACAACAGTAGTCAAATTCGATACCCTGACCGATACGGTTAGGACCACCACCTAAGATCATGATCTTATTGTTGTTTGATACTTCGTTTTTGTCTTCTGCATTGTATGTGGAGTAGTAGTAAGCAGCATCCTGAGTTCCGGATACGTGTACACCTTCCCATGCTTCTTCAACACCAAGTTCGATTCTCTTATTACGTACATCATCTTCAGATACTTCACAGATCTGGGAAATGTATTTGTCAGAGAAACCATCTTTCTTAGCAGCGATTAATAATTCATCTGCTGGTAAAGAACCTTTGCATTTAAGCATTTCATTTTCTTCGTCAACTAATTCCTTCATCTGTTCGATGAACCATTTTTTAACCTTTGTGAGGTTGTAGATTTCATCAACAGTAGCGCCTGCACGAAGTGCTTCGTACATTACGAAGTGACGTTCGGAGCTTGGAGTAATTAACATCTTGAGTAAGTCTTCTTTGGATCTTGTATCAAAATCTTTTGCATGTCCAAGACCATAACGACCTGTTTCAAGAGAACGGATTGCTTTCTGGAAAGCTTCTTTATATGTTTTACCGATACTCATAACTTCACCAACGGCTCTCATCTGAGTACCAAGTTTATCTTCAACGCCTTTGAACTTTTCAAATGCCCAACGAGCGAACTTGATTACAACGTAATCTCCGTCTGGAACGTACTTGTCAAGTGTTCCATATTTACCACATGGAAGATCTTTTAATGTAAGACCTGTAGCTAATTTTGCGGATACTAAAGCGATAGGGAAACCTGTAGCTTTAGAAGCAAGAGCAGAAGAACGGGATGTACGTGGGTTGATTTCGATGATGATAATACGGTCAGATACTGGATCATGAGCGAACTGACAGTTACATCCACCAATAACCTGTACAGCGTCTACTACTTTGTAAGCAGCTTCCTGTAAACGGTTCTGAATTTCCTGGGAAATTGTAAGCATTGGAGCGGAACAGAAGGAGTCACCTGTGTGAACACCCATTGGGTCGATGTTTTCGATGAAACATACTGTAATCATGTTTCCTTCTTTATCACGAACTACTTCAAGCTCTAATTCTTCCCATCCTAAGATAGATTCTTCAACGAGAACCTGTCCAACTAAGGAAGCCTGAAGACCACGGGCAATAACAGTTTTTAACTCTTCTTTATTGTATACGAGACCGCCGCCGGCACCACCCATTGTGTATGCAGGACGAAGAACTACAGGATAACCTAATTTATCAGCGATTTCTAAACCTTCTTCAACACTGTATGCAACCTGGGATCTAGCCATTTCGATTCCAAGTTTGTCCATTGTGTTCTTGAATTCGATACGGTCTTCACCACGTTCGATAGCATCGATCTGTACGCCGATAACCTGTACATTATATTTATCTAAGATACCTTCCTTGGAAAGTTCTGCACATAAGTTTAATCCGGACTGTCCACCTAAGTTAGGAAGAACTGCATCTGGACGTTCCTTTGCGATAATCTGTTCGAGACGTTCAACATTTAAAGGTTCGATATAAGTTACATCAGCTGTTTCTGGGTCAGTCATGATTGTAGCTGGGTTAGAGTTTACTAATACGATTTCATAACCTAAGCTCTTTAATGCTTTACAAGCCTGAGTACCGGAGTAGTCAAACTCACAAGCCTGTCCGATTACGATTGGGCCGGAGCCGATGATCAGAACCTTATGAATATCTGTTCTTTTTGGCATATTGTTATCTCCTTTATTAAATTTTTTCAAAATCATACAATTTCTATTATATCGAAAGTTTCTAATTTATCAACTAATTTATTAAAAAATTTTAATGAAAAACTTTATTTTATAAAGATATGGAATGAAAGCCCCCGTCTTGTCATGCGCAAAAAAACCTTATATAATATATATTTAGTAGGATTTGAACAGAGAAAAATCAGGAGAAAAGAACATGAAAATTTCAACAAAAGGACGATATGCCCTTCGAATTGTCATTGATTTAGCGAAAAACAGTGAAGAACACTGTGTGCCGTTAAAAGACATTTCCAAAAGACAGCATATCACAATCAAATATATGGAACAGATTATGCCACTTCTTACTAAGGCCGGTTATGTAAAGAGCTACCGTGGAAATAATGGAGGTTATAAGCTTAATATGCCGGCAGAGCAACTTAGCGCAGGCATGATTCTTCGAGCAGCAGAAGGCAGCTTATCCCCGATTGCATGCTTAGATGATGAGATTAATACATGTCCACGATGTGGTCTTTGCGATACGATTGGCTTTTGGGAAGGCTTAAAAGCTGTGGTGAATGAATATACTGACAGTGTGTCCATCGCAGACTTAGTAAATGAAGAAAAACGAAAAGATAAAATCATGGAAACGTTTGCGAACAAACAGGAAGAAAACGATGAATAGATTAGATTTAATAGCGAAATTAGAGCAGTTTCTTCCATATAATGAGCAAGAGCAAAAGGATAAAGAGTTTATTTTACGCTTGTTAAATGGTTCCGAAGACGTTTTTCATCGTTCTAATGACTTGGCGCATATGACGGCTTCTGCGTGGGTAACGAATAAAACCCATGATAAGATTTTGATGATCTATCATAATATTTATGATTCCTGGGCATGGCTTGGCGGTCATGCAGACGGGGATGAGGATTTACTTCGTGTTGCCTTAAAAGAGGTGCGAGAAGAGAGTGGGCTTACGAATATTGTGCCAGTGACCGATGATATTTTCAGCGTAGAAGTGCTTACGGTTAATGGGCATGAAAAAAGAGGCGAATATGTGCATTCCCATCTTCATCTTAACGTGACCTATCTTTTTGAGGCAGATGAAGAAGATGAGATTTTTATCAAACCTGATGAAAACAGTAATATTGGATGGTTCACTTTAGATGGCGCCATTGAAGCATCCTCTGAAGAATGGTTTGTAAAGAGAGTGTATCCAAAGCTTAACGAAAAGATTAACGCTTTATTTGCAGCAGAACCGATTTCGGATGAAACATTTAATTAGCAAGGGCTAGGTCCCGTTGTTTGGGATAAATCTTAAGTGAAATAAATATATATGAAATAAATATATGAAAAATTGAGGAATTGAGAATGAAAAAGAATTTTATGGAAGGCTTCCGTGACGGGATTCCAATTGGTCTTGGATACTTTGCGGTAGCATTTTCTCTGGGGATTTTTGCCCGTGATATCGGGATGAATGCACTTCAGGGCTTTTTAGCGAGCCTTGTTACACTTGCTTCCGCAGGGGAATATGTTGGGTTTAGCATGATGGCAGCGCATGCGACCTATGCAGAAATGGCAATCGCGATTGCGGTTACGAATGCGAGATATTTCCTGATGAGCTGTGCGTTAAGCCAGAAATTATCTCCGGAAACAGGGATTGGACATCGTTTTGGGGTTGCACTTGGGGTAACCGATGAGATTTTCGGCATCTCCATAGCAAGAAAAGGCGTGTTAAGTCCATTTTATAATTATGGTGCCATTACCATTGCGGCGCCACTTTGGGCACTGGGAACTTCCCTTGGTCTCATTGCGGGAAATCTGCTTCCAGATCGATTAGTAAGTGCATTAAGTGTTGCTTTATATGGCATGTTT
>JAZUED010000223.1:0-6692 GCA_045640005.1 Candidatus Fimousia sp. | reverse complement strand
TTATCTGTCTATTTTAGACTACTAAAAAATAACAAATAATACATTACAATTATTGCTATTATTAATACATTAATTGCCGAGTTTTAAAAGAATTTATTTTGGCTACTTTTCTTTTTAAAAAACTTGATTTATACTGTATTTATAGGCCTTATACGGAGTTCACCCTGCTCCGTTTTCGGTCGATTTATGTAAAAAAACAGCATAAATATTGTACAAATCTACCAAAAAGAAGCAAGATTTGTTAAATGCAGAAAGGAGCCGTATGCCACAGACAAATAATGCCGGTCCAAACCTCTACTTACAACCCATTATTTACAGTGGTCATCGCATCTTGAACAACGAGCGTGAAGACGTGGAATACATCTCTCAGTCTCGTGTGCGTATTTGGTACAATAACCAAAATGAGAACTACTCATCGCACCATCATGATGCCTTGGAAGTGATCATCTGTAAAGAACATCCGTACAGCGTAAAAGCAAACGGAAGGGAATATCACCTCGAAGTCGGCGACATTTTGTTCATTCCGCCACATATGTTACACGAATTATCCTGTGTCGAAGGCGGAACAAGGTTCATTTGCCTGTTTAACATTGATTTTTTACGAAGCTTTCACGATTTCCATATGTTGAATCCCGTATTTATCAATGCTTATTTGTGCAATGCGACCTCATGCCCAACTATTTATCAAAGTGTCTATGCCGCATTTATGAACATCATTGATACCTATTTTTCAAATGCGCTTATGTGGGAAAGCAAAGTCTTCTCACAGCTTTTACAGATTTTTTCTTTGATAGGTACCAATCACTTTGAAACCAGCGCAAAATCGGATTTGGAAATCACAGATGCCAAACCTCGTATTCATTACGAAAAAATCACCGCTGTCCTGAACTACATTGACGAAAACTACGCCAGTGAGCTTACTTTAGAACAGGCAGCAAACTACATCGGATTTTCCAAATATCATTTTTCGAGATTATTCAAGCAATATACCAGCTCAACCTTTTATGATTATTTAAGTCATAAGAGAATTCAAATCGCGCAGTCCATGTTGTCCTCGGATTTGCCGATTACGGATATTGCATTCCAATCAGGATTTAATAACCTGACCACATTTTGTCGCTGTTTTAAAAAGTATACGGATTGTTCACCAACTGAGTTCAGAAATCACATGACTGAAACTCACGAATATTAATTGCATTTATATGAAAGTTATTGTTGTTTTTTTAATCTGATTACACAAAAACAGGCTTCGCATTTCGCGAAGCCTGTTTGCTTTTTGATTTTTTTACTTAACCCTTTACAGAACCAAGTGCCACACCTGCGATGATATACTTTGATAAAATCAAGTATACAAAGATAAGTGGTAATACAGTTAATGATAATCCTAAATAGATTGAACCGTACTCTGTCTTGTAGATATCTCCTCTTAATAAAGATACCATGATTGGCATTGTGTACTTATCCTGGTCTGTTAAAAGTACCAATGGTGTGAATAAGTTATTCCAGCTTGATACGAATGAGAAAATTGCCTGGGTTGCAATCGCAGGCTTCATGATTGGAAGCGCGATGCTGTTAAAGATTCTAAACTCTTTTGCTCCGTCGATTCGTGCTGACTGAATAATTTCAAGTGATAATGCCGGCTGCATGTACTGTCTCATGAAGAATACCATAGATGGTGCTGCGATTGCCGGTAAAATAAGCATTAACAGGTTGTTTGTCATGTGGATCTTATATACCATCTGATAGAAACCGATCATGGTTACCTGTGCAGGAATCATCATGATTGCCATGATGAAGCTGAAGAATGGTCTTTTTAATTTCCAGTCATATACTACTAAACCGTATGCTGTCATGGTTGAGAAATATACGCTACATGCTGTTGAACAGGTTGAGATAATGATGGAGTTCATAAATCCTCTGGCAGGATTAAAGCTCTTTCCAAGCAGAATCTTTAAGTTGTTCATCATATACTTCGATGGGAAAAATGCCACCGCATGCTGCTGAATTTCTGTGGTTGATCTGGTTGCATTTACGATCATGATCCAGAAAGGCATGATACTTAAAATAGCTAACAGGATACATACGATATAAATGACAACACGCATGATCTTATCACCTGTAGATGAGTAAACTTTTGTATTGCTTCCCATTTCTTATGCCTCTCCTTTCTCTGCAGCTTTCATTCTTGCTTTTGCTGCTTTTTCCTGTTCTTTGATCTGTCTTCTTAACTTCTCTTCATCTTTGTCTCTCATCAGGTAGAATGTAAGGGATGATAATACACAAATCAGTACGAACATTACCATACTTGCTGCTGCAGCTCTGTTATACATATAACTTCCGCTGAACGCCTGGTTGTATATAAATACGCTGGTAGTTAATGTTGCATTGTCCGGTCCACCCATTAAGAATAACTTCGGAATATCGAACATATTCAAACCACCAATCAAACTTGTTACCAATGTAAATAAAAGAATTGTCTGAATATTTGGAATGGTAATAAGGAAGAAGGTCTGTACTCGGTTTGCACCGTCTACTTCTGCTGCTTCAAAGATTTCAGGGCTGATACCCAGTACTCCTGAAATAAGGATTACCATTGTATATCCATACCACATCCAGAACTGGATGAATGCTACGATTGCTTTCGCTGTCGTCTTTGATAATAAGAACTGGATCGGCTGATCCGAAATTCCTAATGTTGTTACAATGTCATTCATTGGACTCATTGGATAGTCAAAGAATGCCTTGAACAAGATAGCGATTGTTGCCGCTGTAATAATGTTTGGCATATAAAAGATTACTTTAAAGAATCCCTGTCCCTTAATTGAACATCTTTTATCTGTAAACCATGCTGTTAATAATAATGCCAAGGTAATCTGTGGTATAAAGTTGGCAATCCAGATGATTACTGTATTCTTAAGAGATGTAATAAAGGACGGATTGCTTAATACCGTCTTAAAGTTTCTCAATGGATCATCTAAGATGTGGAACGATGTCATTCCAAGTCCTTTCAAATCCGTAAATCCAATCACTGCTGTGTAGATAATTGGATAGAATGAAAAAATCAAAAATGCAACTGCAAATGGGATACTGAAAAAGTAACCATATTTCGCATAGCTAAACTTTTTGTTTTTCACCCGAAGCACCTCCGTTTCTTGTCACGATTGCTGAGCAATCGGGGCCGTGCAAAGATTCTAGATTGTTTTGCTTTACACTACGTCCCTCTTATAGTTTTTTATTTCTTACTCCATTTTTTTGCCCGGAATTCAGGCTTTTTTCCCTTATCTTCCCTTATTTTAGGAAACAAGGAAAGAATTGCTGCCGGAGCAATTCTTTTGATTGCACTGCCGGCAAGGCCCCCCGACACAAGGTCGTGGTAAAAAAAGAGGGTAGAGCGAAGCCTCGCTCCACCCCTGCTTTATTCTTTTGTCTTTCGACTTCCTATCAATCTATAGATTATTCTACGATTACGTCAAGGTTGTCTGCTACGTTCTGCTTGAAGTCAGCGATTGCCTGATCACGGCTCTTTTCACCTGCTGTGTACTGACGTACCTGATCTCTCCAGAATGTGTTGATTGATTCGTCGTACTGTGTAAGGTTCTTACCATTTGCAAACTGGTTAGCTGGTACAAATGCTTCGAACATGTTCTGTCCGCCAAGGAAATCTAATGATCCGTCTGACTTGCTCATTACTGTTCCTGATGCTACAGCGTCTTTTGTTCCGCCTTCGCCGTTAAGTGTACCATTTGCCCACTTATACTGTAAGCCGTCTTCTGAACTATCAAGTGTGATCCATTCGATGATCTTTCCAACTGCTTCTTTCTTTTCTGAATCTTTGTTAGCAAGTACCCATGTACCACCCCAGAAGAAACCGATTGGCGGTTCACATACTGCCCAGTCACCATATGTTCCTTCGCCTACTGCAGATCCACCACAGTTAGGTGCTAATGTGTAGTTTACAAGCCAAGCTGGTCCGAAGAATCCAAGGATCTGCTGTGCGCCTTCACCCTTCATATCTGCAAACCATGCATCCTGCCAGTCCTGTGTATCATTGTGATATCCGTTTTCTTTGAGCTTCATTGAAAGATCAAGGAACTCTTCTCTCTTTGGATCGATTGTTAACTTTCCGTCTACAATCCAACCAGCATCTGAGCTGTTTTCTACTGCGTGCCAGATATCTCCGTCACCAGATACGATTCCGTATCCTTTTGCTTTTAATTCTTCTGCTGCTGCAAAGAACTTATCCCAACCTGGTCCAATCTTTGCTGCGATTTCTGAAGGATCATCTGTTCCCCATGTATCCTGAGCGATTGAACGACGGTAGATGAATGCTCCACCTGTTGCCTGGTATCCTAAACCTACTAACTTACCATCTGGGTTTGTTCCGATATCTACAGTGTACTGTGCGATATCTGCTTCTGCTAATTTAGCTGATACGTCGATTCCGAGATCTTCGTAAGGACAAGCATATCCGCTTGCATCACCCTGTGCATACTTTAAGATGAATGCTGCTTCTGCACAGTAGATATCTGGTGCATCTGCTCCACCTGCTGCAAGTGCCTGGTCAAGAGCTGGCTGATAAGCACCATCTGTTGTAGCGATGATTGTTGTGTTGATGTCATATCCGAAATCTGGATGTTCATCAATGTACTTCTGGATCATTCCTGGAACTTCGTCTGTGAATGACCATACGTTAATTGTTCCGCCTGCTGCTGGAGCTGCTGCTTCTTCTTCTGCAGGTGCTTCTGCTTCAGCGTCATCTGCTGGAGCTGCTTCTTCTGTTTTTTCTTCAGTTGCTGGTGCTTCTTCCTTTGGAGCTTCTGCTGTTGAGCCACATCCAACTAATAAAGAAGTAACCATTGCTGTTGAAAGTAATACGCTTAATACTTTCTTTTTCATTCTTTTTCTTCCTCCTCTAAAAATGTTAGAAAATAAGTATTCAGTTCTCTCACTATCCTTTTGTGAATTTTTGACAAAGGGATAATCAGAAATCCTTATTACTATTATACATATTTTACTTTTTTATACTTTACATAAATTGCTTTACTTCATACAGTAATTGCTTCTTTTCACGACATTGTATCATTTTTTCGCTTTTTTTTGTATAATTATATCACAATTGCATATTATATTATTTTTGGAGGCATTATCTATGAATCAGTTCTTTTCACCGAATAATCCGGTCATGCGTTTTTTATCAAAATTGTGTGATTTGATATTCTTAAACGTCATGTTTTTTATCTCTTGTCTTCCAATTTTTACAATCGGTGCTGCGCTTTCAGCTCTGTATCGAATTACCCTGAAACTGGTAGACGGTGATGAGCCGTATATTGTAAAAGGTTATTGGAAAGCATTTAGAGAAAACTTCAAGCAGGCAACTCCGCTTTGGCTCATCCTTTTGGTGATTTTAGCCTTTTTCTCTGCAGATTTATATGTCATTTATCGAATCATCGATCCGGCATACAATCTTTTGCAGGTTCCTGTTTGGATTATGATATTTATTGTTGTTTCTATTATTATTTATGCATTTCCGCTTTTATCAAATTTTCAAAATGATACAAAGACAACTGTTAAAAATGCCGTGCTGCTCAGCGTATCCAACGCACCGGTTACCATTTTTATCATTGTAATTCACATTGTAATCGTGTATTTAGCCTTCCGTACTTCTTATTCCTTCTTTATGGTACTGAGTATCGGAATGTTTATCGGATGTGCAGCTCTTGCATATCTTATCTCTTTGTATTTACAGCGTATTTTTGCAAAGGTAATGCAGCAGTCAGAAGACAAGTAAAAAGAATAACACTAAAAAAGACGATGCCAAGCATCGTCTTTTCTTTTATTCTTACTCAAATTGTTATTTCTTATTCTTCTGTCCGGGATAAAACATAATCCACTTCACTTTTTTCAAATAACAAAAGACATTCTTCTTTCGGAAGTGTATCCATCATTTCATATTGGATTCTCCAGCTTATGGTATCCTGCTCCTTTTTTGCAGTTTCCTCACCGGTTTCCTCCTGCTGCCATTTTTTCTTTTTTTCTAAAGCTTCTTCTCTGGTAATAAGTTCTCTTAATACCACATTGTGTTCCTGTACAGGAATGTAAGCAACTTTATCATTTTCATATAAAGAACGGAGTACATAGTAGGTAATCGGATCTCCCTTTTTCAAGGTCAGGTTTGTGATGTCCTCTACTCTGCAAACACCCATATTCTCATTGTAAATCACACTTTTCTTTTCAAACATAAGTCTTTACCTTTAATTTACAATTCTTCGAACTGATAAAATGGTACGATACGCAGCAGGTCCTGTTGTGATACCTGTTCTTTCGGTACTCGCATGAACAATTTGTCCGCCTCCCATGTAAATCGCTACATGTCCGGCATAACAAATAATATCTCCCGGTCTGGCTGATGCATAATCAACAGCCTGTCCGCAGCTTCTCTGACTAAAGGAATCTCTCGGAATAGAAATACCGAAATGTGCATATACTGCCTGTGTAAATCCTGAACAGTCTGTTCCGTTGGTCAGACTGGTTCCGCCAAATACATATGGATTTCCGATAAACTGACAGGCATAGTTTACAACCTGCTGACCGGTTCCGGAACCTACCGATACATCAATGGTATCTCCTGCTCCTGCAGAAAAGTTTGAGTAATCCGCATCATCCGTTGTGCCTTCGCCATCACCGTTTGCAGC
>JAZUED010000222.1:0-1739 GCA_045640005.1 Candidatus Fimousia sp. | reverse complement strand
ATATCATGAAAAACAGCGTCAGTACAGCTGGTTTGATTCTAAGCCAGATGGAACTATGCTTGGACAGAAAGTAACAGCATTAGAATCCGTTGGTGTATACGTTCCAGGTGGAAAAGCTGCTTACCCATCCTCTGTACTTATGAATATCGTACCTGCAAAAGTGGCAGGTGTTGAAAAAATCGTTATGACAACTCCTCCTGGAAAGGATGGAAAAGTCAATCCGAATACTTTAGTAGCTGCAAAAGAAGCAGGTGCAGATGAAGTATATAAAGTGGGTGGTTCCCAGGCTGTTGCAGCGCTTGCATACGGCACAGAAACCATTCCAAAAGTAGATAAAATCGTAGGACCAGGTAACATCTTCGTAGCCCTTGCGAAAAAGCAGGTGTATGGTAACGTTGCCATCGATTCCATCGCGGGTCCATCCGAAATCTTAGTTCTCGCTGATGAAACTGCAAATGCTCACTTCGTAGCGGCAGACTTACTCTCTCAGGCAGAACATGATGAGCTTGCAAGTGCGATTTTAGTTACTACAAGCGAACAGCTTGCAAAAGACGTGGAAAAAGAAATCGAAGGCTATTTAGCGGTTCTTCCACGTGCAGAAATCATGAGAAAATCCATCGACAATTTTGGATATTTACTCGTGGCAGAAACCATGGATCAGGCCATCGCAACAGCAAATGCAATCGCATCCGAACATTTAGAAGTTGTGACAGCAAATCCATTTGAAGTAATGACAAAAATCAAGAATGCGGGTGCTATCTTTATTGGTGAGTACAGCTCTGAACCTTTAGGCGATTATTTCGCAGGTCCAAACCACGTACTTCCTACGAATGGAACAGCGAAGTTCTTCTCTCCACTTTCTGTAGATGATTTCATCAAGAAATCCAGTATCATCTACTATTCCAAAGAAGCACTTGAGCCAATCCACAAAGATATCATTGCATTTGCAGAAGCAGAATATCTGACTGCTCATGCAAATTCCATCCGTGTTCGTTTTGAAGATGATAAATAGATAAAAAGGAGCTTAATTATGGAAAGAACAGCATCCATCGCAAGAATGACAAGTGAAACCAAGATTGAGATGTTCTTAAATATCGACGGAAGCGGAAAAGCAGAAGTCGATACAGGAATTGGATTTTTCGATCATATGTTAAATAGTTTCGCAAAGCACGGATTTTTTGATCTTAAGGTAAAGGTTGTGGGTGATCTTCATGTTGACTGTCATCATACGATTGAAGATACCGGGATTGTGCTTGGGGAATGTATTAAAAAAGCCATTGGCGACAAAAAAGGAATCGTTCGCTACGGATCCTGCATCCTTCCAATGGATGAATCCTTAATTCTTTCCGCATTAGATTTATCCGGACGTCCATATTTTGTGACAGATCTTAAGTTCAATGTGGATAGCGTTGGTGGTTATGACACAGAGATGTGCAAAGAATTCTTCTATGCGATTTCTTACAGCGCAGGTATGAATCTTCATATCAAACAGCTTTCTGAAGGTGGCAATGCACATCATATCATTGAAGGCGCTTACAAATCATTTGCCAAGGCACTTGATCAGGCAACAAAATATGATGAACGCATCACAGATGTGTTATCCACAAAGGGATCATTATAATAAAATTTGTGTTTTGGGCGCTGCGGGCGCGAAACATGAGAGAAACAGGAGACAGTCATGTTAGAAAAGAAATTTGAATTTGAAGATTTTAAATTAAATAGCGATGGCATGATTCCGG
>JAZUED010000221.1:0-3486 GCA_045640005.1 Candidatus Fimousia sp. | reverse complement strand
ATTAGAGCGCGCCCATGGCCCTCAAACACCAAAAAGAGGAATGCACGACCCATTCCTCTTTTTCCTTTATATTACTCTATCACTTCACATATTTCGCCAGAAATTCTCTGGTCGCTGCTGCTTCTCTTGCAAATGTTTCCTTAGAAACCGGAAATCCTTCCATCGTTACTCCGCCTTCATATCCAATTTCATGAAGAGCATCAAAATAGGTCTGATAATAAGGATCTTCAGAAATATCTACCGGAAATCCTCTTTTTTCAATTCTTGCAAAATGACTGTGTACCAGATATTCTTTGCCGTATTTAAGTAAGCTGTCCACGGTATCATTCTCCATTCTAAGATGAAAATAATCCTGAAGGCATCTTACATTTGGATTTCCACAAGCTTTTGCAAGATCTACCGTATCCTGGAAAGTACGAATCATGTTCGTTTCTGTATAATTGTTTGGTTCTAATGCAATGGTAATTCCATACTGCTTTGCACAGTCCCCCATCTCATCACACCATTTTGCCAGCTGCTTGAATGCTTCACTCTTTGAAAAACCTTCCGGACATTTCTTAGACCATGGACTTCCTAAAATTACATATTGTGCTTCTAACATTGCTGCACGCTCCAAGGCTTTTTTGTAAAATCCACGCACTTTTTCATAATCTAGTTCTGGCCCCACCAGACGAATATCTGCTGTTAAAAAGTTATTGGATGCATAAGCAGGCAGATCCATCAACTTAAGCTGACGACAAATTTCACAAAAATCCTCATTGCTTAGGAGATTCAACTGTCCTAAAGGCAACTCGATATAATCATATCCAATTTTTTTCACAGTTTCCGCATATTCAAAACCGACTGCATTTGGTTCCTTCGGTAACATATTTGTGCAAATTCCAATTAACATAATAACACCCTTACTGTGCTTTTACTTCTGCGATTCCTAAATCTTTGCCTGTATAGAAGTTACGAGCATTTTCCATTGTAACTACAGCGATTGCCTGCATTGCTTCTTTTGTGAAGAATGCCTGATGGCTGGTAAGTACTACCTGTGGGAAGCTTAAAAGTCTTGCAGTGATACAGTTTTCAATGACATCATTGCTTCGGTCAGCATATACGTTGCTGTCTTCGCCTTCGTAAACGTCTAATGCAACTGCATGGAATTTACCTTTCTTTAAGCCCTGGATAAGTGCTTCTGTATCGATCAGACCACCACGAGAAGTATTTACTAACATTGCTGTATCCTTCATCATAGCGATGGTTTCTTCGTTGATCATATGACGAGTATTTGGGAATAATGGTGCGTGAAGAGAAATCAGATCCGCAGTTTTGAATAATTCTTCTTTTTCAACATAAGTTAGAAGTCCGGATTCTTCTAATGCTTTATTAGGAAATGCATCCCAAGCGATGATCTTCATTCCATAACCTTTACAGATATTTGCCATGCAGACACCAATTCGACCAGTACCAACGATACCAGCTACTTTATTATGTAAGTCAAAGCCTAAAAGACCATTTAATGCGAAGTTGTTGTCCTTCATCTTTGTATAGGATTTGTGAAGACGTCTGTTTGCCTGCTGAAGAATTGCCATAGCATGTTCTGCAACTGCATATGGAGAATAAGCAGGAACTCGAGCAACTGTAATACCACATTCTTTTGCTGCTTCTAAATCAACATTATTAAATCCTGCACAACGAAGTAAGATTAATTTAATACCAAGTTTGCTAAGTTCACGTACAACATCACCATTACAATTCGCATTTACAAAAATACAAACTGCGTCATGATCTTTTGCAAGCATAACCGTTTCAGGTCCTAAATTAGAATCTAAGAAAGTAATTTCTGTATTGTAAGTACCTTCTCCCTTTTCCTTTGTAAGTTCACTAAAGAAGATACGGTCATAATCTTTTGTACCAAAGAATGCCATGCGGAATAATTCGGAAGCACCTTCCCCGTCAAATTCCTGCTTTAAGAGAGCAAGAACTCCTTCATAACATGCTTCTTCATCAGATCCATCAATCGTAATTTCTACTTCATCACCCATTTTAAGATTTAATCTCATTAAATCTAATACACTTCTACCGTTCGCTGTTCCACGTTCACCTTTTACAGTAACGATAGACTGAAATTCGGTACATTTCTGACCAAGAAGGGCACAAGGTCTTGCATGAATACCGCTTCGGTTTGTAACAACATAATTAATTGTTTTCATAACATTCCTCCTAGTTTTAATATGTTTGGCGTTTTTAATATATAGGTATTAAATATTAATAGAGTTTCGCTCGCGAAACTCTCGTGCCGAGCGCGGTCGCACAAGCGACTACGCTCCTTACGCGCGAGTGCACATCCCGCGGAGCGCGTTATTTTATTGTATAGAAACGAAGTTTCTATACAATAAAATATGTACCTGCCATACAAATGATACCCCCTACGATTGTATAGAACAGGCAATATTTAAATACTTTTCCTAAAATGACACTTTCCTGACCTACTGCATTGATCGCACCTGCACCAATCGCGATACTCTGTGGACAAACCATTTTCCCAATGCCGGCTCCCATGATATTTGCAGATGCAATCCATGTAGGATCAAGATTTAACGACATAGCAGTTTCTCTCTGTAAACCACCAAAAAGTACACAGGTAGATGTACCGGAACCTGTAACGAATCCACCTACAACCCCAATGAGTGGAGAGATGAGTGGATACATAGATCCAGTAATCACAACTAAAAACTGAGCAATATCAGAAATCATACCACTATATCCAAGAATCTTAGCAGTTGCCATTACGCAACAAATAGTAAGTACTGTTTTCCAATATGCAGTCAATGTATTGATCAAAGTTTTCACCATAAGAGAAATCTTTGCACCCTGAATCAAACCACCGATAAATGCTGCAATAAAGATAATCACACCCGGTGTATTGATCCAGCTAAAAGTCAACGTATTGCCAGCTTCTCCTGCATAAACCACCACCTGAGACTTAAACTGTGCAAGCATATCATGCACTGGTGGACATAAATCAGAAACTAACATTAATAAGATAAAGATTAAGATAAAAGGACTCCATGCAACCACGCCATCCTTTAAGGAAATGCGACTACCTTCTTCTTTTAATTCGATTGCATATTCATCTGCATCTTTTGGTCCAATTTTCTTCGCTGCAACAATAATGCAAACCATAGAAATGATGGCACCAATAATATTAGGAAGCTCAGCTCCTACAAAATGTGCTGTAATGACCCAAGGAATAACAAAAGAAAGTGATGCAACGAGAGTAATTGGAATCATACCCTTTAATGCCTTTACACCTTTTCCGCAAATGCATACGATAAAAAATGGTGATAACGCAGTTAATAATAACTGAATGATTGCTACATCTGTACAAAGTGGTAAAATATCAATTCCTGTAATTGCAGATAAAGTAACCGTTGGAACACCTACGGAACCAAAACCAGTTGGAGTGGAGTTAACTACCAGACATCCAACAACGGCGCT
>JAZUED010000220.1:0-5157 GCA_045640005.1 Candidatus Fimousia sp. | reverse complement strand
ATGATATTTTCCGGTACTTCTGCATTTTTCGATTTTTCTTTCGATTCCATTCTCAGATATCGTTTTGCTGTCTTTTTAAATTCCATTAGGAGTCACCATACATGTCCTTAAGAACATGCTCCATAAAATCTACTGTAATATAGTCATTCTGATAATCTTTTCGCTGCATCAGATCATAAAGAAAATCAACATTTGTTGTTACCCCATCGATGATGACTTCACCGAGGGCGCTTTGCATTTTACGGATTGCCTCATTACGATTCTTGGCAAATACAATGAGTTTTGCCATCATGGAATCATAGTATGGGGAAATCTGATAACCTGCATAAATGGAAGAATCCACACGAATCCCTTTTCCGCCTGGAAGATAAAGATTTAAAATCTTAGCCGGACAAGGTCTGAAATTCTTGGATGGATCTTCCGCATTGATTCGACATTCGATTGCATATCCCTGGATGTGAATATCCTCCTGGGAATAGCTTAAAGCTTTGCCTTCTGCAATACGAATCATCTCTTTGATCAGGTCAACACCTGTAATCCATTCCGTTACCGGATGTTCTACCTGAATTCTTGTATTCATTTCCATAAAATAGAAGCTTCCATCTGCTTCTAATAAAAATTCAATGGTTCCCGCATTGGTATAACCTGCTGCTTTTGCTGCACGCACTGCTGTTTCACCCATTTTGGCTCTTAACGCTTCATCAAGAGCGGTCGATGGCGCTTCTTCAATCATTTTCTGATGATTTCTCTGAATCGAGCAGTCACGTTCACCCAGATGGATCACATTTCCGTAAGAATCGGCCAGAATCTGAAATTCAATGTGCTTAGGATTTACCACATAATGTTCAATATACATGTGACCATCACCAAATGCTGCCTCAGACTCTTTTCTTGCTGTTAAGAACAGGGAAGTAAAATCCTCTTCCTTGTATACAACACGCATTCCTTTTCCACCACCACCTAAAACGGCTTTGATAATGACTGGAAATCCCACCTCTTTTGCAATTTCAAGCCCTCGCACTTCATCTGTAACCATTTCTTCGCTTCCAGGAATGACCGGAACGCCTGCTTCAATCATCGTTCTACGAGCTTCTGCCTTATTTCCAAGTTTTGCAATGGTATAAGAATCTGGCCCGATAAATGTGATGCCACAGCTTTCACATAACTTCGCAAAGGAAGCATTTTCTGACAAAAAGCCAAAGCCAGGATGAATCGCATCTGCACCAGTGCAGACAGTCGCACTGATAATCTGTTCCATATTCAGATAACTTTCTTTCGCATTTGCAGGTCCAATACATACGCTTTCATCCGCAAGCATAACATGAAGGGAGTCTCGGTCTGCTTCAGAATATACAGCAACCGTCTCAATCCCCATTTCACGACAGGCACGGATAATTCGGATTGCAATTTCGCCACGGTTTGCGACTAATACTTTCTGAATCATCATTTTCTCCTACCCTACTGCGAACATAAGCTCTGCTTTTACAACCACTTTTCCATCTACGGAAGCAATCGCTTCACCAACACCGATGGATCCTCTGTTTTTAATTATTTTTGTTTCTAATTTCACTTTATCGCCAGGCACGATTTTGCCTTTAAAACGGCATTTGTTGATTCCCGCAAAGTACGCAAGCTTTCCTTTGTTTTCTTCTAAAGAAAGGATTGCAACTGCACCTACCTGAGCAAGTGCTTCAATTGTAAGTACCCCAGGCATCACTGGTTCCTGTGGGAAATGTCCCTTAAAGAAATCTTCACGGAAGGTTACGCATTTGTAACCAACCGCCCACTGACCTGGCTCAAAATCTTCTATATAATCTACTAAAAGAAATGGATGTCTGTGAGGAATGATTGCCTCAATTTCTTTTACACCTAATCTCATAATTGCTCCTTCAATTCATATTTTTTATTCTTTTATTTCGAATAATGGCTGTCCATACTCAACCATTTCACCATTTTTCGCTAATACTTTTACGACTGTACCGTCAAATTCACTCTCGATTTCATTCATAAGCTTCATTGCTTCTACAATAGCAAGTGTCTGTCCTACGCTTACGTGATCACCGACAGAGACAAAACTGTCTGCTCCTTCTTCAGGTGCAACGTAAAATGTTCCTACCAGCGGAGATTTTACCACTTTCCCTGTAATAGCAGGTTCAGTTAAAGCTGCTTCCACAACTTGTGAGTCAGATACACCAGCCCCGGCAAATGGCGCTGCTGTTGTAGCATTTGCTCCTGTTCCGGCAAATGTTACTCCAGGTACAGCTGTCTGGGTCTGCATCACCACCTGCGCAGAATTATCCGGACAGCTCATGGAGATTGCTACATCTCCTTCTTTATATTCAAAACTTGAAAGTCCTGCATTAGAGACTTCACGAACCAGTTCTAAAATCTGATTGTATTCCATTTTTATCCCTCATATTTCTTCAGTAAAAGAGATGCGTTATGTCCACCAAAACCTAAAGAGTTGGAGATTGCAACATTTACATCCATTTCTACCGGTTTGCCAATACAGTAATCAAGGTTACATTCTTCATCTGGAGTAGTAGTGCCAACTGTCTGGTGAATAAATCCTTCTTCGATGGATTTTGCACATACAATTGCTTCTACTGCACCTGCAGCTCCAAGGAGATGTCCGATCATGGATTTTGAGGAGTTGATCTTTAATCCTTTTGCTGCTTCCCCAAAAGCAAGGTTGATTGCTCTTGTTTCAAATAAGTCGTTGTGGTGTGTACTTGTACCATGTGCGTTGATATAAGTTACTTCTTCTGGTTTTACACCAGCTTCTGCCATAGCAAGTTCCATCGCTTTTGCTGCACCACTACCATCTTCTGCAGGAGAAGTGATATGGAATGCGTCACAAGTTGCACCATAACCACATACTTCTGCGTAGATGTGAGCACCTCTTGCTTTTGCATGTTCTAATTCTTCTAAAACTAAGATACCGGATCCTTCACCCATTACAAAACCACTTCTGTCTTTGTCAAATGGTCTGGAAGCTTTTAATGGATCTGTTTCTTTTGTTAATGCTGTCATATTAGAAAAACCAGCAACGGAAAGTGGTGTGATTGCATGTTCTGTACCACCACAAATCATAACATCTGCCATGCCATAGGCAATTTCTCTGAAAGAATCACCGATACAGTGGCTTCCTGTTGCACATGCAGTTACCACGTTGGTGCATTTGCCCTTAGCTCCAAGGTCGATTGCCACGTTACCCGCTGCCATATTCGCAATGAAATTTGGAATCATCATTGGGCTTACTCGTTTTGGGCCTTTATCTAATAATTTTTTATGTTCAGATTCCATTGTAGGAAGACCACCGATACCAGAACCGATGATGACACCCACGCGGAATGGATCTTCATTTGCCATATCTAAGGATGCATCTGCAACCGCTTCTCTTGCTGCTGCAACTGCATACTGAGAAAATCCTTCCATACGACGTGCTGCTTTACGATCAATTCTTACTTTGGGATCAAAATCTTTTACTTCTGCCGCTACACTTACTACAAAATTTTCTGTATCAAATTTTGTAATTTCACCAATTCCGACTTTACCGGCTTTGATTCCATCCCAGAATTCCGGCACGGTATTTCCAAGTGGAGTGACTGCACCCATTCCGGTAATGACTACTCTCTTTTTCATAATTATTTCCTCCTTACATAACCATTCCGCCGTCAACGACTAAAGTCTGGCCTGTAATATAAGATGCTTCATCAGATGCTAAAAATGCGACTGCATTTGCGATGTCTTCTGGTTCCCCGATTCTTCCAAGAGGAATCTGTGCCTTAATTGCAGCTTTCACATCATCGGATAAAACGTCTGTCATCTCTGTCTTGATAAATCCTGGTGCAACAGCATTGCATGTTACATTTCTAGCGGAAAGTTCACGGGCAACGGACTTTGTAAGACCGATGATTCCTGCTTTAGAGGAGCAGTAATTTGCCTGTCCGGCATTCCCCTGAACACCACTGACAGAAGAAATGTTGATGATTCTTCCTTTTCGCTGTTTCATCATGATTCGTGCACTGTGACGGATGCATGCAAATGTTCCTTTTAAGTTTGTATTGATTACGTCGTCAAAATCTTTTTCTGACATACGTGCTACTAATCCGTCTCTTGTAATTCCCGCATTGTTTACTAAAATATCAATGCTTCCGAAGGTTTTTTTAACCGCTTTGATGAGCTTTTCACATTCATCAAAATCAGCGATATTACAGCGAAACACTTCTGCTGTGCCGCCAAATTCTTCAATTTCTTTTTTTATATTTAATGCTTTTTCTTCATTTCCATTAAAATGAATTGCAACCTGAGCGCCGTCTTTTGCAAGCTTGATCGCGATTGCACGGCCGATTCCACCGGATGCACCGGTTACTAAAGCTGTTTTTTTCTGTTCCATTAATTAATCTCCTTTAATTCTTCACAGATTTTCTTCATATCTTCCATTGTTTCAATGCGATACATCTTTGCTTTTTTGTCGATTTTACGCATAAAACCGGATAATGTTTTTCCTGGTCCGATTTCGATAAATGTATCGATGCCATCAGCGATCATATTTCGTACGCTTTGTTCCCACATAACAGAAGATGATACCTGTTTTTCTAATAACTCTGGAGTTTTAGCGATATCATCAATGATTTCTGCCGTAACATTTGTCACATATGGAATCTGAAGTTTCATCCACTGTGTTTCATCAAGAGTTTCACGAAGCTTACTTGCCGCCTCCTTTAAATATGGAGAATGGAATGGTCCACTTACGACAAGTGGAATGACTCTTTTTGCACCTGCTGCTTTAATTGCAGGTGTCGCTTCTTCAATTGCTTTGTTATTTCCTGTAATTACAATCTGTCCTGGACAGTTATAATTTGCTACAAATACCTGTTCGTTGCCTTCTAATACAGATTTGATTGTATCTGCATCAAGTCCTAATACAGCAGCCATCCCGCAGGATCCATCTGGTACTGCGGTGTGCATGAGTTCGCCTCTTGTTTTAATCATAGCTACTGCTTCTTTTACGCTGCAGCCACCTGCAGCGTAAATTGCAGCATATTCACCAAGGCTTAAACCTGCACTCATGTCTGGTGCAAGTCCATTTGCCATAATTTCTTTTGTCATGGCAATGCATGTAGTAAGCAGTGCAATCTGTGTATAGTCGGT
>JAZUED010000219.1:0-11068 GCA_045640005.1 Candidatus Fimousia sp. | reverse complement strand
GCCAACACCAAGAGCGCTGGAGATTGTTGCTAAAAGGATTAAGAAGATAGGTACTAAAAGTGGAGCGAAGGATACGCCAACACCCGGTAAGTTTTCTTCACTTGCTGCAAGGTCTGCAGAGTAGTCAGGTTCCTGATACTCAGCTTCTACGATGTCACCATTTTCATCTGGAATACGGTAGTATTTCTTTGCTAAATATTTAGAGTAAATAATACATACGATTGCCATTGGTAATGCAAGGATTAATGCAAATAATAAGAAGGTTCCTACGTCAATACCGAAGATACCGCAAACACCTAAAGGACCTGGTGTAGGTGGTACTAAGGAGTGAGTGATTACAAGACCTGCTGCTAAAGCTACACCAAGACCGATTACGGATTTTTTAGTAGCTTTGGATAAGGATTTTGCGATTGGGGAAAGAATAACGAAACCAGAGTCACAGAATACTGGGATGGATACTAAGAATCCTGTGAATGCTAAAGCTACTTCTTCGCGGCCCTTACCGAAAATCTTTAAGAATGTGTGAGCCATTGTTTTCGCTGCACCAGATGCTTCGAAGATCTGACCCATCATTACACCAAAACCGATGATGATACCAACGGATGCCATTGTGTTACCAAAACCGTTTTTGATCGATGTTACTAAGTTTAATACAACAGCACCGTCATCGAATGCTGTATCAACTACTGGGAACCCACCTACAATACCGATGATTAAAGAAGAAAGAATCATTGCAAGGAATGGATGAATCTTTGTCTTTAATACTAAAATAACTAAGATTACAATACCGACTGCTAAACCAATCAGCATTTGAGTACCACTTAAATTTCCAACCATAATAAGTTTGTCTCCTCTCCAATATTTTTGTATAAATGTATAGATCTTATATACGTTTTGTTTGTTTAAAATTTAATATAAGTGTTGTGTTTTTTTGCTAAATATATTAGCGATCAACCAGCAATCTTTCTGACTACTAGTTATTTTTAAAGTTTGGTGCATATTTTGCGCCAAGAAGAATTGCTTCGATCATGCTGACTGGGCTAACGATATTCTTACCAGCAATATCAAAAGCTGTACCATGATCAACAGAGGTACGTAAGATTGGCATACCACCTGTGATTGCAATTGTTCTTTCAAAGTCAAGTGTTTTTGTAGCGATATGTCCCTGATCATGATATAAGGATAAAACGCTGTTAAAACGTCCCTGAAGAGCTAAATGGAATACAGAGTCTGCACCGATTGGTCCAACTACGTCGTAACCCATTTTCTGTAATTCTTCTACTGCTGGGAATACTTCATCTACTTCTTCGTTACCAAATAATCCGTGTTCACCGCTGTGTGGATTAAATCCAGCGATTGCCATAGTACCCTCTGTAACCCCAAGAGTTTTTAATACTTCTGTACAACGCTGAACATAGTCGATGATACGTTCTTTTGTAACCATGTCACATGCCTGGCGTAAGGATACGTGACGTGTTAAGAAGAATACTCTCATTCCATGAACTTCAAACATAGTTAATGGGTCAGGAGTATTAGTCTGAGCACCGAAGATTTCTGTGTGACCGATAAATGGAATTTTTGCTGCTTTTAATGCTTCTTTGTTGATTGGAGTTGTAGAAACAGCATCAGCTTTTCCTGTGTTGCATAATTCGATTGCTTTTGTGATGTAATCAAATGCTGCCTGACCACACATTGCGCTTACTTTTCCGTATTCGAACTTGTCGAGATCGATATTTGCAAGGTCGATTAAGTTTAATACTCCTTTTTCATATCTGCCTTCTTCAGGTTCATTTACGACGTTGATTTCAAGTCCTGTGTTTGTTACAGCAATTGCTTTTTCCATAATTCCTTTGTCGCCTACTGCGATTACTCTTGCCACGTCAAATACTTCATCAGAAGCAACAGACATAGCTACGATTTCAGGTCCAACGCCAGCAGGATCTCCAATAGGAACTGCAATTAAAGGTCTTTCCATATAATTCCTTCCTTTCTGCAAACTTTACTACATATATAATTTTTCTTTCAGGAAAGTAATGCACTGGTTGATTGCATTTTTATTTCCCTGAGAGCCTCCTTTAGTGATCATATGGATATCTGGGAATTCACCCTTTAAAGTTGTTCCATATGCTGCTAAAGGTAAAACTTCATCCATGAGGCAGATTCCAGCTGATTCAAATGCCTTACATACTGCTACTGTGATATCTCCGCCACTTGTGTAGAGTCCTTTGAACAAATCACTTGCCTTAAAAATCTGATAAGTGATGTCAGCAAATGCTTCGTTGATCAGTTTACTTAAGTCGTCTACGGTACAGCCTTTCTGCGCTGCTACTTTTGGCATATCAATTCGATTGACCGGATAAAGGCCATCACCTGTAATCGTACAAACATCATAGTCTTTCATATTTTCAAGAACGCCTGTAACGATACGGTTGATTTCTCCATTTCTGGTTTCTTCATCTTCAATCAACAGCTTTGTTTCGACCATAATCTTATAAGTCTTCTGAGATAACCAAAGTTCTTCCATCTGTGCTTTTGTGTTAGAGTTTACACTTCCAACAACCGTTAAGATTTTTGGACGATCTTCGGCACGTTCCTGAGGAACAATAAGCTTACGAGCGACTGTTGCAGTAAATACTCCTGGGTCTACCGCTACGAATTTGATTCCAGACTTGATGACTGCATCTGCGATGAGATCAAGGTCTTCCTGTGTAACACAATCAAATACGATGGTTCTGCTGCCAGCTTCTACGTGTTTTAAAATGTTTTCTGCAAGAGCATCGGATCCTTCCATCATCTCATTCATGAGAATCTGGCTAACAGGATATTTGCTCTGCTTTTCGAATATCGGTTTTACTTCTGACGTAGTTACTGGTGTTTTCGGATCCAGCGCAATGTTTGTCTTATGCAGTGGAATTCCATTTACGAGCATGTACCCTCCAAGAATGATTCTTCCGGATTCCGGGAAACAGGATGCTGCAATTGCGATGTAGTCTTCTCCTAACACATCTAAGAGTGCATCTGTTTCGCTTCCGAGATTTCCTCTAAGTGTACTGTCGATTCGCTTAGCATATACTTTTACGTCATCATTTTTTAAGGAAACTCCGACGTTGTATACGCGGTTATACGCAGTTTCGGCATCAATGCCGCGACTGTCTGTCGGATACATCAGACAGTCGCATTCGTCCATGATGGACATATCGACATGAGCCATATTAAGGACAGTATAGGTAGAGTAATTCATCTTCTTTAAGAGGACGCCAGTCGCATTTACTCCAGTAATGTCGTCTCCAATTACGACACATTGTGGCATTGTGACTCCTCCTTTTTGCTACCTTTCTGGATGAATAAGTTTCTTATTTTGTTAACACTTCAACAGCTTCTTTTAATGTTGTGATTTCGCCTACATTACCAGGGAAGATGACATATGGTGTAAGAGGGAACTTGCTTTCATCACCTGTCTGCCATACTGGGATACCAGGTTTGATCTGTCCTAATACATTTGCCTTCTGAACTGCTAATGCTTTTGTTCCAACATCACTGGAAGTGATACCACCTTTTGCGATTACGAATGCAGGTGTTACAGTTAATCTTCCAACTAAGGACTGTACTGCATCGGAAATCTTAACAGAAAGACGTAATTCATCTTCTTTATCGCCTGTATCAGCTGTAATCAATGCACGTGTTGTGTAGCAGCAGACTGTCTTGCCTGCTTTGATGCATTCTTCTTCTAATGCAAGGCATCTCTTAACTTCCGCTTCAAATGCTTCGTCGTCTTTTACTAAAGTTGCATCTAATTCAATGAATTCGATGTCTGTTAATTCTTTTAAGCATTCAACCTGTTTTGTTGTTTTGTCTGTATGGGAACCAACAACGACGATACCGCCATTTGTTGTTTCTTTTACTACCATCTGTTCTCGGCTAAGAAGTGGCTGGTCTGTAACGCCGCCCATGATCTTGACGATTCCTGCAGCTGTACGGAATGCGAATACTTTGCCTTTTGCCATTGCACGATATAATGCAACACAGAATACTTTGATATCTGCATATCCAACAGAGTTAACAACAATCTTGTTGAAGTCTTTTACTGCCATTAACTGAGCTTCGATCTTGTCGTAGTCACAGTTATGGATATCTTCAAGGGAGATACATGTAACGTCTTCTGCTTTGTATTCCCCGCCTGTTTTTTCTTCTACGTATGCAGGCATATTGTCTGCGCTGTAGCCAAATGTTTTGTCTTTTGCGAATTCTGTTTCATTCGCAGGTACTAATTCATCATCGTATTTTACGTAATGAACATTATCGATTGTGAAACGGCCGCCTTCTGGGAAGAATGGACACATGATTTCGCCATCGATGGTTGCTCCTGTATTTGCTTCATAAGCATCTTTTAAGAGCTTTGTTTCAAGTGGGAAATGTCCGCGAAGAGTAGAGTCAGATCTGGAAATGAAGATGTATTCTTTTCCAGTTTCTTTTGCTACTTCGTCAACGACTGCTGCGATTTCCTTGTGCGCTTTTGTTGTCTGTTCTACTGTGAAACCGCGAGAGTTTGTTAATACGTAGAAAAGGTTATTTTCTTCCTGGAAACCTTTCATGATGCTGTCTTTTTCCCAGTTTGTATATACGGAAATGTCATGAACCGTCTGTACACCTGTTGGGTCATCATCTAAAACTACGATTTTTTTGTTGTTTGCAGCGATTTCTTTTGCAAGTAATGCATCTACTGCTGCAACGTCGATTGGTTTGTAAGCATTTAATGCTTCAACTGTTAATCTTTTTGCCATTTTCATTTCTCCTATTAATGTTTGACAGGTACGATATTTGTCGTACCTTAATCTCAAAGCCTTTGACTTAGCGAGTCTGGTCGGCTTTCACCGACCGGACTCGTTCGTCAATAAATTAGTCCACTTTTTTGATTTCTACGTCAGCTAATTTTTCGAAATACTGGCAGATTCCGCCGTGGTCATCCCCCATGTGGCCATGAATCTTTAATGTCTGCATGATTTCGTATAACTGAGATGTGTATGGAATAGGAACATCAATAGAGTGAGCTGTGTTTACTACGTTCATGATATCTTTGTGGTTGATACGGATAGGACCGCCTGGTACGAAGTTACGTTCAACGATCATAGGGATTTTTGCGTCTAATACTGCGGAACCAGCTAAACCACCACGGATTGCTTTGTAAACTTTTACTGGGTCAGCACCTGCTTTTGTTGCTAATACAAATGCTTCGGAAACAACTGCGATTGTGTTGTTAACGATGATCTGGTTAGCAAGTTTTGTTACGGAACCAGAACCGGATGGTCCGATTAATAATGCGCTGTTACCAAGGATGTCAAAGATTTCAGCAAATGCATCGAAGTCTTCCTGATCGCCACCAGCCATGATTGCAAGAGATCCTGCGATTGCTCCTGGTTCTCCACCAGATACTGGAGCATCTACAAAGCCAACACCTTTTGCTTTTAATCCTTCGTAGCATTCCTGAGATTCTACAGGTGTTACGGAAGACATATCAGCTACAACTGTTCCTTCTTTGATTGTGGAAGCAACACCGCCTTCACCGAATAAGATGGATTTGGAGATTGCACCGCTTGGTACCATGATGATGATTCTTTCACATTCAGCACCAATTTCTGCGTAAGTAGCTTCTGTAGCACCTGCTGCACAAACATCTGCAACTGCAGCTTTGTTAAGATCAGCTACCATAACTTCTTTGCCAGCTGCAAGTAAATTCTTTGCCATAGGTTTACCCATGATTCCGAGTCCGATAAATCCAATTTTCATAAGTTTTTCTCCTTTACTTTTATATGCGATACATCTATAGGTTCGTTCGTTTTGAAGATGTATCAGTTACTATTTGTATATTTGTAGTATACCGATATATCGGTACATTAGTCAATAGTCTTGTGACACTTCTATGTTTTGCCCAAAAAGTTCACTTTTCTTTATGAAACATGCACAATTTATACATTTCTTGCTTGTTTATTTTGTAACAAATGGCATTTCCGTATGAAAACGAGTGTCATATATGCGTTGCGCTCACATATATTATATAATAGATATTATTAATAGCAATATTTTGATATTTTAATATTGATAAAAATAAATGACAAATATATAATTAAATTAGGATTTGAAGAATCGAAGAATTCTTAACAAACTTTTTATTGGTAAATTTGACGAAAACCTGAAAGACTCGCATAATTCGTTCTGGATTTAGCACAGTTTTGGGGTAAAAGAAAGGAAGGTAAGTATGTATAAAAAGGGTGAACGAGAAGTCACAAGAGGCGAAAAAGCAGCTGGTGGAACTGGTCATATTTTACGCGAACCATTAATTTCCGCAGAAGATCGAGGTGCATTTTGTGGGATGTTCAATCGCAATGTTTTAGAAAAGGGCTGTTCTGTTGGCTGGCATCAGCATGTAGGTGACGGTGAGGCTTACTACATTTTAGAAGGCAAAGGCATCTACAACGATAACGGTACAAAAATGCCGATCGAAGCAGGAGATAGTGTTTGGTGTAAAGATGGCGACTGGCATGAGCTCATCAATACGGAAGAAGAAGATCTTGTATTCATCGCACTTATTTTAAAGAGTGAATAATTGAATCGAAAAAGGCAGCTGCACTTTTTTGTGCAACTGCCTTTGCTTTCTTTATATCATTAAAATTTTACTTTTCTGCTTCTAACATCAAGAAGTTGATATCTTTTGCAATGTTTAAATGATGCTGCATAAGATTTTCTAACCCCATAGCTTCATTCATTTCTACAAGATTTAAGATTCTTTTATGTTCTTCATAAGCTTCTTCCATTCGATGTTCCCTTTTATAAGAATTAATATTCAATCTACGGATGGAATACATAAAGGTACGATAAATGTCCAGCATGGATTCATTACCTAAATACTGAATGATACTACGATGGAATTCGTAATCCTTTTTGGCAAATTCCTTTGCAGAAGTTTCTGTTTGCGGAGCATCTAAAATATCTTTCTGAGCCAGAACTTTGCCTTTTAACTTTCCAAAATAACTCTGCCCTCTCTCAGTTTTCAAATTGCTCGCTAACTGCTTTAAACAATATACTTCTAACGCTTCACGGAACTGATACGTATCCACGATATCTTCTTTTGACATCTGATGAAGCATAAATCCCTTACTTGGAATAACATCAATATATCGTTCCTGCTCTAATTTCATGACCGCATCACGAAACGGAGTTCGGGAAAGACCTGCATCTTTCGCCATTTTATTCAGAGAATATATTTTCCCCGGTTCTAAACTTCCTTCTTTGATTACATTTAATAAATATTCGTAGGATTGTAGCTGTAATGATTGAACTTCTCTCATGCTTTGTGCCTTCTTTTCTTATTTATCTACACTAAATAGTATCATATAATTGAGAAAATGACTACATCATATATTTTTTAACACTTCAACAGCTTCTTTTAATGTTGTGATTTCGCCTACATTCCCATCTCTTTACCTGCTGCATATGCTTTTTCAAGATATTCAGCAAAAGTTTCGTCTCTGTGTGCCTTTTTGTGTTCTGGATCAAACATAGTCCAGTTAAACTGGCTGTAATCATTTACCTGTAATGTATCTCCACATGTAAGTACTTCTGTTGGTCCAACAAACTTTGTGAGTGTTTCCTGATAAGTATTGAGCAGAGTTGTGTAGCCGATTTTATCATACATTGCTTCTGCGCAATTGCTTGTCATTACGAGAAGCACCGGAATCATATGTTTATTACAGCAATATTCTTCTAAATTATAAGTCAGCACCTGGAACACAAGTCGTTCATATAATGCGCGGAAACTTGCAGTCAGATTACCTAGATAATTTGGAGAGCCAATGATCAATCCATCTGCATTTCTGACTTTTTTATATTTTCAGTTCTTTTTTCATCTTGGTGCATGCAAACACGCCACTCATCTCAACCTGTCCATCCACCCTTTTATAACCTAATTTTATAAAGCATTCAGATACTCTTCCACATTGATATATGTAATATCACCTAGCATTCCATTCTCCCCACGATAAATCACATATTTTCCGGTAATTTCTCCATATCGATGACTCGTCAAAGAACACTTTTCTTCATTACAAAGATGTCTGCTCTGTTCTCCCACCATCTCTTTGCTATACTTAACTTCATAAATCTTACAATTAAGCTTTTTCGGATCAAATATTACCATATCAAATTCACCAACGCTAAATTGAAGCTTGAATACTTTTTTATCTGGATTCGCAATCTTGGTTTCTAACAGAATGATTTCTTCCATCATTCTTCCACGAATTTCACTGAGCAATCGTTCTAAAATTCTGTTTCTTTCTACCACCGATAATTCAGCAAATTTAGCATCAAGTAAAAGATTCGACACAATCGCATTGGCTTGAGCATATCGCATTCCCGGCTGAGTAAGCACCGTGATACTATCACTGTGTCCTGCATACGGTAAATATTCCAAATCAATCTTCATGATCAAATCCAGAAGAGTAAGATATTCCTCAATTTGTATCATATGAAAATCCTGTATATCGATGCTTTGCTCTTCTTTATTCAAGATATCTAGCATCTGCATCATTCCATGTGTAACAAAATCCACATCTATATGGTTTTTTATATTAATCGGTTCATCTCTATCACGTAACAGATTGGATGCTGTCACCGCAAGATCATGTGACTTAAATGCCTTTTCCACAATTCGTTTTGTAAAGCTGTGATTTATATTTTCTACCACGCGATTAATCACGTTGGTCAATTCACCTTTTTCATATAAATCTAACAGCGAACGGAAGTGTCCACCATATTCATACATGCTAAGTGAATGCTGAATATTCTTCGCAATAGCAGTATCAATATATTCTTCGGCACTTCTGACATTAGCAAAAATACTCTGTTCATTATAATGAACGCCACTCAAACTCATCGTTCCACCATAACGAATATATTCATCAATCCCTTTAATACCCAGAACTTTTTCAAATTCACGATACGGAATAAATGTTGTATGCATCATGATGCATCGGTCATATAACTGTTCTTCTTTAGAGAAAACAAATCCCAGAGAATCCGTACCGGATAAAACAATTTTCATTCCACTGCTGGCATAAATATCAGAAAATATTGCTGCACCTTCAATAAAATCCTCCATGAGTGTAACTTCATCAATGAATACATATTTATACCCCTTCGATTCTAAAACACGAAGATCTTCATCAATGTCAGCTAACGTATCTCTAGACCTCACCTGAATGAATGCAGCTTTACGAAATTCTTTTTCTGAAAGTTCTGAAAGAATCTGGCGTACCATGGTTGTTTTTCCCGTTCGTCTAAGACCATAGATTACAAATACTTTATCTTCCTGTTCACCAAAGATGTAGTTTTTCAATTCTTTGTAACATTCTCTTTTTTTATATTTTTTTACGGAAGTAATCTGTGCACGAAGACGCTCTCCTGTTCTAACAGTTGTTTTATAATAAGCAGCTTCTTCTCTGACTAAACGCGCTCTTTTTTTCCCTGAATATGTTCGTGGAATCACCTGTGTTTTTAAATCTTTCAGCTGCTTTTCAAGTTTTTTACGTTTTTCTATTTCTTCTCTCAATTCAGACAGATCTTCAAACCGAATATATTTTTCTATTCTTTTACCATCTCGGTTAATACGATGATAAAAATATTCTTTCTCTTTAATCTTTTTCTTTGTGATGCTACCTTCAGGTAACACATCAATTTCTCGTTCAACTTCAGATATTTTATTCATCAATTCTTCCAGATTCATTCGTAGCACCTCCCATACTTTGTTATACCCATTATACCCTTAATTACAACTCTATTCAACAAGGTATAATGGGTATAATTCTTCGCCGAAATCAAAAACGGTGATAACTATACCTTAAAGAATATGATTATCACCGTTTTACTTAATCTACTTTTTCTTCTTAATCTTTAGCGTTCTCAAATAGTTTTTTTGTTCATCTGTAATACGTCTGCTCTCACATGCCTTCTGGATTGTTTTGTTATGAACCCACTCGGACAAAACATTATCTAAAAGGTAAGGGATTGTCGCATCCCACTGCTTTGCAAGTGCTGTCGCGAAGAACCATGCAACCATCATCATGACATAATATTCTTCGGATCTGGCGGCAGCCGCAATTTCAAGATATTCCGGTTTAAAATCCGCATCCAAAAAGAAACTCATCAACATCTCAAGGCCAAAGCGACACGTATAAGTCTCATGGGAAGCAGACCATTTTCTAATTTCCTGCATCACTTCTTCTTTGTGCTTCTTAAAGATCTTTGGAGATAAGATATCACATACGGCCCAGTTGTCTACATAGGGAAGAAAGCTTTCTATTTCGCGGATACACGTATCATAATCCTTGAGTTCAGAAAGTAATAAGCTATGAAGAATATTCTCATCATAATATGTATGAGGAAGTTCTTTCAGAAATTCTTCATAGACACCTTCTTTGATTAATTCTTTTGCCAGCTTTCTGGCAGCAGGCACACGAACGCCTATGAAACTTTCTTCCGGAATACCAGGAGTCAGTTTCGCCTGAAATGCTGCATTCTTTTCATCCTGTAATTCAAATAATCGTTCTTGTATATATGTTCGTTTATTCATGTTTATCCCTCCACATCTACTTCTATATAATCATGTTCAATTTCTTTCAAAAGTCTGCCAAACACATCCTCTGTTTTTAATCTAAGACTCGATGTATTAATGCACGGATGACATCCAAAGTATTCAGATTGTAAAACTTCTCGATCCACAAGTAACTTAACCTGATGATCTTTATCATTCATTAGTCCCAGAACGCTCATAGATCCAGGGGTAATATCCAGATATTTCTCCATATATTCCGGTGGAGCAAATGATAATCTGGAGCTTCCAATCTGTCTTGAGATTTCTCCTGCTTTATACTTTTTATCCCCATGGATCATCAATATATAAAAATTAGTCTTCTGCTTATTACACAAAAACAAATTTTTGCATATGCAGGCTGGTGCAAGAACTTCATCAATAGCAATACACGCTTCCATCGTCTCTGCCGCCTCATGATCTACCCTC
>JAZUED010000218.1:0-2273 GCA_045640005.1 Candidatus Fimousia sp. | reverse complement strand
AAAACAAACCTGCCTGCCAGGCCAACGGACTACGCAGACAGCCTAACGTCTTATTATCCCATAATTACATTTTTATTTTTTACAAGATAGTCAATTAAAGAAATGATTGTCAGTGCAGTAGCGATAACGATTAAAATATTTTCAATCATAACTGCAACAGGGGAACCAAGATTGATGATTAACATGATGATCATGAAAATCTGGAAGTTTGTCTTGAATTTGCCCCAGTAGCTTGCTGCAATTACAACACCGTTGTCAGCTGCCAACTGTCTGATACCACTGATGATAAATTCACGGCTGATGATTACGATTACGATCCAGCTTGCAAGACGTCCCTGTTCGGTAAGACAAATCATTGCTGCACTTACTAACATCTTGTCTGCTAATGGGTCCATGAGTTTACCAAAGTTAGATACTAAATTATATTTTCTTGCAAGATATCCATCTAAAAAGTCTGTGATACTAGCAACACAGAAAATTGCACATGCGATCCATTTGCTAGCTGGGCCGCCGATGTTTGTGATCATAAAAACTACGAAAAATGGAATTAAAATTACTCGTGCTGTTGTAAGATAATTTGGAATATTCTTATTCATAAATCACATCTCCTATTAAATCATATTCTTGTGCACCGGTGATTCTAACATTTACAAAATCGCCGGAAATTATTTCTTCTTCCGCATTGACAAATACGTTGCCGTCCACATTAGGGGCGTCTCGGTAGGTTCTGCCAATGTAAATGTCTTCGTCATAGAGATAGCCTTCGATTAAGACCTTCATCTCTTTTCCAATCATAGCTTCATCCTGTTCGTAGGAAATGGCCTGCTGAAGCTCCATGAGCTCATCGCGTCTAAATCCCTTCACTTCTTCCGGAACCTGATCCGGCATGCCTGCTGCAATTGTATTTTCCTCCTGAGAGTAGGTAAATACACCGACACGCTCAAGTTCCATCTCATTTAAGAAATGATACAGGTTTTCGTGATGTTCCTGAGTTTCGCCTGGAAAACCGCTGATTAAGGAAGTACGGATGACCATGTCAGGAATTTCCTTACGGAATTTTCCGATCACTTCACGAATCTGTGCCTGATTGGTACGTCTGCCCATGCGCTGGAGGATATAATCGTCGCAGTGCTGAATTGGCATATCGATGTAGTGACAGATTTTCGGTTCTTCTTTGATTGTCAAAATGAGTTCATCCGTGATTTCTTCCGGATAACAATACATAAGACGAATCCACTCAAAACCTTCGATTTCACACAGCTTATGAAGAAGTTCTGGCAAGCATTTCTTTCCGTAAATGTCACTGCCATAGACGGTAGTTTCCTGCGCGACTAATACGAGTTCCTTAATGCCGTCAGATGCAAGTCTTCTTGCCTCCGCAAGAAGTTCTTCCATTGGAACACTTCGAAAACTTCCTCTAATAGAAGGGATAACGCAGTAAGTACAGCGTTTATCACAACCTTCTGCAATTTTTAAGTAAGCCATGTAAGAGCCTGTTGTCACCACTCGTTTTACATCAGTATTATCTGGTAAGTAATCAACGGATTCGTAGTGGCTGTAACCATTTCCTTCGGCAGCCTCTTCCACTGCTTCTACAATGGATTTGTAGCTTGTTGTACCAAGAACCGCATCGATTTCCGGAATTTCTGCAAGAATTTCATCTTTATAACGTTCTGCAAGACATCCGGTTACCACGAGGGCTTTTAAATTTTCTTCTTTTAACTGTCCCATCTCAATGATGGTACTGATACTTTCTTCCTTGGCATCATGGATAAAACAGCAGGTATTTACCACAATGGCATCTGCTTCGTATTCATCATTCGTAATCGTATGCCCTTTTTCTTTTAAAAGACCAAGCATCACTTCAGAGTCTACTAAGTTTTTATCACATCCAAGGGAAATAAATAAAATCTTCATTTTATTCTCCATACATAGATTCTTTTTCATTATCGGAAAAAGAGGAGTATAAATTATAGAATATTTTAATTTAGAAGACTAAAGCTTAGGTACTCGTGGTTTTGCCATGTTCTTGAGCATGTTCTGCAGAAGCTCATGTGCCATTTCCTCGCTGACTTCCTTTGATGGTTCGTGATATTCAACAAGATTTGAAGGAATCTCATCAAGAAAACGGCTTGGCTCTGTTTCAGTAACCATCTGCATGTGACGGCGTTTACGGCATGCGGAAATAAGGAGCTTGTCCCGGGCACGGGTAATAGCAACATAGAAAAGACGGCGTTCTTCTTCAACATCTCCACCGTTTTCTTCAACAGAAC
>JAZUED010000217.1:0-6163 GCA_045640005.1 Candidatus Fimousia sp. | reverse complement strand
TTATATACAAATACAGGTGTGCCAATTTCAAGCTGAGAATATAAACTAGAAGCTTCTCCAAGTGGCATATTAACACAGCCATGAGATCCATTACCACGGTAAATACGACCACCAAAAGAATTTCTCCAGGTAGCATCATGTAAACCAACATTCGGTGGAAATGGCATAAAATAGTTAACGTGAGATCTGTATTCAGCACCAACTAGGTAGGTATCTCTTTCTTTGTACATAATACGGTAGGCACCTGTTGGAGTACCATGTCCTTTATTAACATCTCCTGTTACTACAGAAGTAGAAACAACGGTTTTACCATTTTTAACAAAACACATTGTCTGATTTGTAATATTAACAAGACAATAAGTATCATCCCAGTCGATGTTTCCTTCTTTACGGCATGCAGCTGTATACATGTAAACAGGTTCACGAGTTACACTCTTACCTTTTAAGATCACCTTCATAAGCTTTTTCGCTTCTTTTGTCTGAGAAATCTTCCAACCATAATCACCGTAATATACAGTATGTTCGTTACCACTCTGATCTTTGATCTTACGAACTGTTGCATATGTATCATATTTATGAGCAAGATCTTCTACAAATGGTAAAACTTTATCATAATCAAGCTCTGGCTTTGAAGTTTTGATATCAAACTTAATCCAGCTTTTGATCATCTCTGGAGTTACTTCTTCGGTTGTATATTTAAAGTCATAAGTAATTGTAACTTTACAAATCTTTTCCGCTTCTTTGATGGATTCCTGGAGCACCTCATCATCTTTATAGATTGTTGGATTCTTGTAGCAATCTTTTTTATCTAAATCAAGGGTATCATCAACCGCTGTTAAACTATCATTAATTGCAGCCTTTAAAACTTTTTTATCAACTTTTGTACCGATAATTTCATCTACAACCTGGAATTTACCTTTTTTGTCCATCTCAATGGTAGCATTCACTGGTTTTTCGATATTTTCCTTCTTAAAACAAGCAAGTCCATCGATTGCTTCTTTTAATTTAGATTCATCTACAACGATATCAGCACTAAGTTCTTTCATATCTTTTCCTGCACCGGTAAACCATAAAAGAGAAGACTGTTTTTCAAGCCCTTCAGAAAGACTATCACCATAAGATGCTTTAAAATCGATATCTTTACCGGAAATTGTTTCACTATAATCTTTACGACCAGTAATTTCAAGATTATATCCATCTTGTTTTTCACTGATCATATCTTTTACCTGATCAGCAGTTTTTGCACTGATTTTGGTTCCGTTCATTGTTGTTCCAGGAAGGAATCGGTTGTGAAAGAATACCGCTCCGCCAATATAAACAACAGCGATTAAACCAAGTAATGCAGCTGCTATCTTTTTCCCATTACCACTTTTCTTTTTTGTTACTTCTTCTTTTTTCTTCTGTTCCATAACAATGTTCCTTTCACGCTTATTTTATCTATCAAATATAAAATGAAATATTAATCCGAACAACATAATAATATAAAAAGTCATTCATTTCAAGAATAAATCAATTAATTAAAACAATTTAAAAAGCCTGTAACATTTTAAAAAATCACAGGCTTTTTACGTCATTTTAATGGACTTTTAATACTCTTTAATTTCTAAAATTTCGATGCTTTCATTTACAAGAGCGGCAAATGTTTTTGCATCCTCTTCATTTCCTACAACATTACCATAATGTGTCGGAATGGCCATCTTTGGTTTTAAACCATTAACAAATTCTGCCCCTTCTTCAGGATTAAATGTATAAGTACCGCCAATAGGAACGAATACGACATCGCAAGGAACATCAAAATTGTCTTCATTCTTATGAGTATCACCGGTAATATAGTAGTCTGTTTCATCAACAGAGACGAGGTATCCAATCCAGTTTTTATCCTTTGTATGGAATGGAGCACCTACATTGTATGCAGGAACTGCTTCAACACCAACTCCAGCAATATAGCTTACCTGATTTGGTTTCATGGTAAGTACATTTGTAAATGGAATGCAGCAGTTGTCACTTGCATCAAGCATGGATTCAGGACAGATTAAAAGCGTATCTTCCTTTGCAACTTTTTCAATATCTTCTGCAGAAAAGTGATCAAAGTGTTCATGTGTAACAAAAATCAAATCTGCATCATGCGGTTCATCTTTGATCTGAAATGGGTCAAAATACATTACAACATCTGGAGAATCTCCTTTGATACGGATGCTGCTATGGGTAAGTAATCGAATGTGGTCTTTCATATTATTTATATCTCCTTCATCTGTTATTTAAAGGTTTTCTTTCACAAGTTTATATAATGCATCAGCCATTGTTTTATGATCTTTTGCATTTAAGTGAAGGCAGTCTTCTTCTGGAGCTTCTATAATTTTCTGGCTGTTTAAAAAGATGCATCCATGTTCTTTAGCAATCTTTTTATAAAGCTTAGGGAATTTCAATGTTTTACGTCTTGCTTTTTCTCCCATATCTTCTTTAAATGGAGAGGATGTGATCCCTTCGCCTAATGCAGGTGGAGCAATCAGAATGATTTTCGGTACAAATCCCTGTTTTTCTATTGTAAATGTTTCAATAATGGAAACTAACTTCTCTGCACCATTTGCAATATCCTTTGCAGAAGCGTGATAGTAATCCTTTGTATCATTACTTCCAAGCATCAGAATCACAAGATCTACTGGTTTATGAGAGTTTAAGCAGGCACGAAGATATCGTTTTCCATTCTTATATTTTGCACCAGGTTCGTCAAATACCGTTGTTCGTCCATTACAGCCTTCTGAAATGACTTCATATTCATCTCCTAAATATTTTTGAAGAAGGCAGGTCCATCTTGTATCGCGATCATAACGACCGCCCTCTAATGGAATATATCCATAGGTATTTGAATCACCATAACATAATACGGTTTTCATAGGAATCTACTCCTTTACTTTCTTTGGCTTAGGCTCTTTGATCCATTCACCAGTCTTTATATGATAAGCTTCATTCGCATCCTGCATTCTTCCCTTTTCTCTTAAAATTAATACAATAAGAATAAAGGTATAAAACCAAGGACGGAAAAAGAAGCTAAATACCGCAAAAACGATAAATGCGATAAAGATTCTTCTGGTTACAATATAATTACGTTCAATCTGTGCAGAGCTTGTACTTTTTGCATAGTCTTTTACACGCTGCTTTCTCTGCTTTCTTTTTAACTCTTTTTTTTCTTCTTTTGTCATTTTTGTTTCTGACATATCATTATTCCTTTTCTAAAATATTCATTAAATCCATGACATCCTGTGGAATGTTTAATTGTTTTAATTGTTCAAACAAATCTTCTCTATTCGCCTCATGCTCAGGATTAGCAGGATCAATTAATGATAAAACATATGGACCAAACTCATGCAGTATTTTTGCGGAACTTACATGATTATGATGATAAATTCTCGCAAGTACTAAAGCTGCAAGTACATCCTTTCCATTTACTTCCGTTAACATCTCAAGATAATCCTGCACCTTTTTCACACAGGTCAGAATATGAATCATATACGGATCACCGGATGGCTCATGAATTACATTTCGATAGTAAGGTGCGGTAAATTGTAATGCCTGTTCAACAATTACATCTGCAAGCTTCGTTCTTTTAATATAATCCGGAAAGAGTGGTGATAAATTAGCGCCAATGATTAAATCATTTCTTCTTTTTACATCTTCTAAAGGCAGATTCACATCGGTACGGTTAAATGCATAGTAGCCACAATAGAAGGATTCGCCAAGATTACAAGGACATACATCGCAATAGTATTCTTTTTCGATTGGTAGAATACGGTTTAACATTCTGCAGAAGAATTTTGTTTCTTCAGGGTTCATATCTGCCCAGCGTCTTCTGTATTCGTAGGAAATCTCATGCTGTCCTGGATAATCAGCCTGTTCCATAATTTCATTCTTATATTTTAATGCCATCTTCACTCGGGCAATAAATTCGTCTTCTTTACTTGCTGCAGGTGAACTAACATAGAAAAAGTCATAGCGATCTCTTAATTCTGGATAGTTCTTTAATATTTTTGCAGCAAGATCACTCGCAACTAGAATTGTAGTGATTGTAGGAAATTCGTTCAAAACATCCATTAAGAATTCATAACTAACTTCCATCTCACGGTCACTTAATTTACGCTGCAGCGCGTAAGCATTTGCCCTGTGAGGATAGAAAGGGAAGATGTTCCATAAAAGCATCTCATCAAGTTCAAGGGAAAGGTTTTCCCAGATGATTTTCGAACCACGTTCTTTTCGACCGGTTTTATGCTTTTCCCACTTTTTAGGCTTTTCTAAAAGTGTTTTTCCATCATCGTATACGACTTCTTCTTCAATATCTACTTTCTTTTTACCAACATAAAATTCATCCGTAAATGGAATTCCTGTTTTTCTACTTCCACTAAATGTTGGACACGCCCCAAGTAAAAGGGCTTTCGGATTTTTCATCTTCATAGAAGAAAGATATACATCAAGATGCTTTGCTTTTAACGGATCCTGAAAAATATTATCTAAATTTCTTGTACTTGGGTACTCTTCAAGCTTTGAAATAAATTTCATGGTATATTCCATAGAGTTACCTTCTTTCATTCGTCATTTTATATTTTTATTATTCTATATTTTGATATTTACAGTATATAAACAAAGGCCCCGTATTTAGAAAATACGAAGCCTTTTGCTCAATTCTCCTATATAAGATTAACGAATATAAGCCATTTTGTCAATTATTTTACTTTTACTTTAAATGTTTTCGTCTTTGTTGCGGAAGCATATTTTGTGCTGGATTTTGCACTGACTTTTACCTTAATCTTGTATGTACCTTTCTTAGTACCCTTCATTACTTTAATCTTACCAGTAGATTTGTTGATGGAAAGTTTTTTGCTTCTGGAAACCTTTTTAAAAGATACTTTTGTTTTCTTTCCTGCTACTTTTACAGTTTTTCCTTTTAAGCTTAACTTTAAGCTCTGAGCATACTTTTTAACAACGATTTTTTCTACTGCTGGTACAAGTGTAGCCTGGTCAGCTGTAGCTGTAATATAGTATGTGCCAGATTTGCTAAATTTAACAGTTGCTTTACCATCTTTATCTGTTACAACGTTAAGTGGTGTTAAAGTACCATCTTTTGCAACAGCAGCAATGGATGCGCCTTCAAATGGAGCAACTACAGTATTCCAGTTTTCATCATATCCGGATGCATTCAATACTACTTCAATACCTTTTCCTACTTTTGTAGATGCATTTGTAGCATTAAAGAAAGCATACTGGTCAGACCAGGATGTTTGATCTTTGTATACGAAAGCATTTACATAAGAACCATCTTTTACAACATCTGCTAAACTCCATGCGGAAGCATTGTCTACATAATAGCCGAAGGATCCGCTTGTATCTCCCCAGAGTGTGCCAAGAGATAAACCATAATCTCCTGTATAACTAGAGTAACCTGCTTCTGCTCCACCTTTGTAAAATGCTTCGTGAGCGCAATATAATACGTCGTCTACATCAAATGTACCACTCTTATTGATGTCAGTAACCGTTACTGTTTCCTGTGCAACAACGATATTGCCTTTGTCACTGATGGTTGTGAGTACTTTAATACTATCTGCTGCCTGCTCTTCTGCTTTTACAGCTGTAGCTGGAATCATAGGAAGAATCATAACTAAGCTTAAAAGTACAGAAAAAATTCTTTTTTTCATGTTTGATATCTCCTTTTCGTTACTTTGTTGTTACAGACTTTACTGAACTCCAGGAAGAATAATATTTCTCTCCGGAAACTACGCTGTAAGTACGTACCTTAACGTAGTATTTCTTTTTCGCCTGTAATTTTGTGATGCTTTTAGAAACTGTTTTTGTCTTAGAAACAACCACAGTTTTCCCGTCAGAAAAATCAGAATTCAAACTATATAAAATTTCATAGCCTTTGGTTCCGGTTTTCTGCGCTTTATATGTTATTTTAAAGCCTTTTTTCAATTTGGATAATTTCTTAATAGAAGTTCCTTTTGGAATAATCATATATTCCTTTGAAATCTGGCCATTATAACCATTTTTAAAAGTAATTTTGATTGTCTTTTTACCGATTTTCTTACAATCGCCAAAATTTACTGTATAATCTGTTCCATTCTTTAATGTCTTATCATCAAAATCTTTAACCGTAACAGTTGGTTTAACCGTTTTA
>JAZUED010000216.1:0-6872 GCA_045640005.1 Candidatus Fimousia sp. | reverse complement strand
CCGCTTGGCCCTCCGACTTGTTCAACGACATACTCAGGCTCCAGATCTGCAGCAATATCTCTGTTGCTATCTACAAAATCTGTTTTATATTGTAAATGAAAATCAACACGGGTGATCTTGCCGCCAATACCAGTTCGTATCGGTATGTAGTCTACGTGAAGTTCTGTCTTTTCATTTACCTCTTTGATTGCTCTCTCAAGAACTTTTCTTTTAAACTCATACCAGTCTACAAATCGTTTCTGTTCCTTAGGAAGAAGATCGAATATCCTATTCAGATCCGGATTCGGTGCTGCAAGCATCGTTTTAACTTTCTTATCTTCTGTGTCGATACAGTTCATCTCCAGTTTTAATGTAGCCAGATCATACGATACAACAATCGGCACATTATCTTCCCCGATCTTATATCCATGCACTTTCAGAATCTCATACAAACGTAACGCATAGTTAGACTCAAAAGAAAACAAAGTTTCTAACCGCATAGATGTAAAATTGCTTTTCAGATTATACAGCATATCATTGCATTCCGGTGTAAATGTGATTGTTAAATTTCCCTTTTCAAATTCCGCTTTATGAACAAGATTAATGTACTTAAATCGCTTTTTTTCCAGATCTTCGATAAAAAGACTTCTTGAGCCCATCCCAAAAGAGGCTTTTTTTATGGCATCGTATAATCCATTTCCTTTTACACCTGTCATACTTCTTAACTGTTCTGTTGTTAATGTTACGGACGGCCATCCACATTCATCCGGCTTTACTTTTTTTAATGCAAGTATAATCAGTTTATTCTCAAGTAACGAAGAATGGTATTGTGCAGTAATCATGGATTTTGAGCTGGCCAAAGATCCAAAGGATATGATTTCATTTTCTTTTTTCATCGTATTTTCCATTTCTTATTTACCTCCAACCGACGAGTCTTCTGCATTTTAATACCTATTTTACCTCTCACCTCTGAACCACTCACCATACTTCTTGCATTTATCTTCTGCCAGCTCTAATATCTCATACATTGCAAAGTTCATGACATTATCATTAATGTAAGCAATGAAATCGCCAAAATTATCTTTCTGTTTAATTGTATTCCAGCATTTTTCCGCAATTTTTTTTCGTGATTCCGGATCATCAAGACTTTCCTGCAAATTTTTGATATATTTTCCCTTGTCAGAATTACCTTCCGCCAGAGGAATAACCGCATCACTATATCCATCCTTAATGGATTTTATCAGCCAGGCTACAAGATTATCAATATATGGCTGTTTTTTTGCCAGTTCATAAGCGGTTCTGATTTTATCGATATCCCCATCGGATGCTTGAATAATGGCCAGTGCATCTGCATCTGATATTTTAACCGGTGCAAGTAAGTCTGCAACATCAGAAATGAAAGCAACACGCTCAGCATCAACTATCAGGTCTTTCCTGGTAATAGTAAAACGTATACCTACTACTTTTCCACCCCTTCCAGATTTTATAGGATCATAATTGACAAAAAATTCAACCTGATTATTAGCATTCAGCTCTTCTACTGCAACATCCACTACTTTAGTTTTAAAATTACTCCATCGCTTGTTTTTTGAATCCTTGGAAAGTTCATTTACAATCTTGTCAAGGTCAGGAGCTTTCTTGGATAATTCTTCCTTAATCTTTTTATCACTGGTATCAATACAGTTCATTTTCAGTTTAAAGTCAGATAATCCATATTCTACATCCAAGGAGCTGCCAGGTACAAGGGCATATTCTTTTGTCTTTAATAATTCATACAGACGGTATGCATAGTTACTTTTGAAAGAAAATAAGGTACCAATGGACATTTGAGTGAAATTTCGTGGAAGATATCCGATCAGATCTTTTGTGGCATCTGAAAATACTACAGTGAATATACCATTTTCGTACCGGCATCTTTCAATAATATTTATGTAATCAAAGTAGTGCTCCTGCTCATTTTCAATAAAAACATTACGCCCTATCATACCTACTGATGCACGGAGCAGTGTCTTATACAGACCATTCCCTTTGGTTCCGGTTAGATGACGAAGCTGCTCTGTCGTAAATGTAGCTGATAGTTTCCCTTCTCCCATTTTTACATTCTTTAAAGCCAATACAGTAAGTTTATTCTCCAGCAATGTAGATTTATAGCTTGAGTTGATCAGAATATTGGAGCGGGATATAATATCCGGTTTACTTGTTTTTTTCTTTGTCATAGTTCTCCTTTTACTCTCAAAATAGTCAAGTTATATTATTTTTTACCTCCAAAGTAGTTCAAATAAAAAAAATAGCAGGTATGATTTACCTTTCAGGTAGTCGAAATAACCAATTTGTCATCATTATAGAAGGGAAAACAATGAAATTCAAGGATTGATTTACCTTTCAGGTAGTTTAAATGGTAAGTATATGATGTTCACACCGAAAAAGTAGTTGATTTCTATTATTTTTTTCCGTTTTCATACCGCCTGTTACCTTTTAGGTAGTCAAGTTTTACCTTTTAGGTAGTTCAAATGCTTCTAAAAGTGGCTTAAATAAAGGCTCTACGGCTTCCCTTAATAAATAAATTAATGTTGTTGTTATATATATAATATATATGTATTTATATATAAAAAAACACATTGTGCGCAATATTTGTGGATAACTTTTCTGCTCCTTGATTTTTACCAAAGATAGTATATACTCAATTCCATAATATGGAGTATTTCTTCCAAGAAAGAAGAACTTCATAATGTCCTGGAGAATTCTAAGAGAAGGAGGATATCTATTCATGGCGATCGTATCAGAAGCAGAAGTATGGATACATAGAATTTTATCATGTAAAAGCAAAGACTATGATGAATGGAAACAGATAGAACGAGAATGTTATGACTGGTTATTTGAGACATCAGAAGAAAATCAGCAGGAATTTGATTCTTCTATAGCCCCAGATCGTCTTGCTATGATGCTTGATGAGCTGGAGGATGATTAGGATACAAAGTGGGAATTCCCGATAATTCAGTTGCTGATGTAGTTTACTTCATCGATACCAGGTAAATATCAGCAGTATTTGAGCTTCCGGATAAGGAAAAACAAAGAAAAGCCAGTTCAAATTTCCTTTCAAAGTCAAATGGAAGGAGAATGTAAACTGACTTTTCTTTGTTAAAGGTTAGTGTTTTCTGACTGTCCAGAAGAAAGGGGGGAGAATATCTGAACGGTCAATTTGTCAAATATGACAGTGATAAGTAATCTATATGAAATGAAAGGCTTTCGTATCTCCCTTTCACTGATTTTATTATAATTAAGATTTTTAGAAATGTCTAATACTGATGTTTCTGCGTTTGACATACTAAATATAAATACTTAACAAAAAAATACTAGTACAAAATAGTAGAAAATGTTGTTTTGAAATTATTTGCAATAAAAAAGTATCATCGAATAAGGATTAATGACAAGTTTTTATTCGATATACGATAAAAAGGATCAAAAAAATTTTTGCAAAGTATCTTATAACTATCAACCAGACTGCTGCCATACATCCCCGCTTGTCGGGGATCCAGAGAATGAAAATAAAAAGACCGTTAACATTCGCTTCCCTCAACCACTTGGAAGGTGAATGTTAACGGTCTTTTTATTTTTTAAGGTAGGTATTTTAATCAAATTCGAATAAGAAAGAAAAAAGGGGGGAAACTTTCTTACTCATGATCATTAAATGGGGATGATAATGAATATCAATCTGAAAGGAATTCGTATCTCTCTTTCATTGAGGCTAGTATAAAGTGTGGATATAGAAATGTCTAATACTTATTTTAAAGAATTTGTAATTTGAAATATAAATGTCAAACAAAAAAATACTTGCATATTTTGGTTGATATCATAAAAATAAAAAATAAAAGTAGAAATATATGTCGGAAAACAAAAGATTAAAACAAAAAATTACATAATAATAAAATATGTTTTAGACCAAAAAAGATTTCGGTAAAGACAGAGGTCAGTCTTTTTATCATAAAAAGAGAGGCATCTTGATGGGATCAAGAAAGGACATGCCATTTTGAGATCATCAGCATATGTTTAAACAGTGTTTTTCGCGAAAGGTATAGTTCTTATTGGGTGATGAGATAAAACGGCTTATAAAGCCGTCTGAGGGCTTAAAATGGCATAGTATTGATGCTGATATATATGTGGTTTTGTTTCCAGGATATATGGTTTGTTTTGATGGTGTCCGAATACTATCTGTCCTCTTTTATGTGTCGAGAATCAGATAAGCTGTGAAGATATGTCCTGAAATGTATTTTTTGTTGTTTTTTTCGGTGCATAATGGATAACCACCACCACCTCATATGAGCTATGTTAATGACTGGATGAGAAAGGGCTATATGTAGTAGTGGTATTATAAATTTATAATATATTATATATATATATTTTATATTATTATATCCCCCCCCTAAAAACCCGCTTAGATAAAGGGTTTCCGCAATTTTTATGTGAGTAAAAGTGCGGTGAAATGTGAGAAAAAGTGCGGTTGATGTGAGAAAAAGTGCGGTCAAATGTGAGAAAAAGTGCGGTGAATTGTGAGTAAAAGTGCGGTTTGGAAAATTTTGGGAGAAGGAGTTATCCACAATGTCGAATTGAAATGTGAGTAAAAGTGCGGTGAAAAATATGTCCATGTAATTGAAATGTGAGAAAAAATGCGGTAAAATTCAAGGAGATAATCCGTGAAATGAAAGAGGTGATATGTAGATAATGGTGGGCTATGATTTAACCAGTGCCAGAAACAATGTGGTGGCGAAAGACAATCGACTCATTCAAAATAGCCGATTTGCACTAAGTGGTAACGAGAATAAGGCGATCCTTTACCTGATTTCCAAAATTCAACCTGACGATGAGCCAGGAAAAAAATATTTGTTTAACTGCAAGGAATTTCTGGCTCTTGTAAAATGGAATGGGGATGCATCGTACAAGAATATAAAAGCCATGTTAACAAAGCTATCTGATATGAGGTGGTGGATTGATCTGGATGATGATACAGAAGCGCTGATCAGATGGTTCAATATCATTCATATGAATAAAGGGACGGGAGAGATAGAGATCAGTTTTCATGAAGATATGTTTCCATTTCTACTTGATCTTCAAAAGCATTTGGAAGTGGATGGGCATTATTTTACGACGTATAAGCTTCAAAATGTGACATTAATGAAGCATCGTTATTCCCCTAGAATTTATGAGATTCTTAAAAGTTACCAGTATAACAATAAAAAATGGACCTTTGAAAATGGTACAGGAACAAAGTATGACTTACAGAGAATGATAGGAGATACGGTTCTTGGTAATGATACTGGAAATGGAATCTCGATCGTTCCCAGCAGTTGGTCTAACTGGGCGATCTTCAAAAGAGATGTCCTTGATCCTGCTGTAAGAGAAATAAATAAATACACGGATATTAAAGTTGCTTATGACGGAAAAAAGGAGACGATGCATCATGAAAAAACGAGGGCTGTACGTACAATAGAATTCTATATGGTTGGAAAAACAGAACCGGAACAAAAGGCTACAGAGAAAATCATAGATGCGGAGTATACAGCGGCAGAGGATGATCAGATGAGGCATCCGTTATCTGTTGAAGATATATTTTTCCTGGCGCATGAAAAGAGTCTGGCGGAAGAAGGTCAAGAAAAAGAAGCGAGAGAAACAGATAAAAAAAATACCAGTGATGAAATCAAACATCCGATTTTGTCTGAACTTCTGAATGAAGACAGAAAAGCAAACTTTGATCCGATTAAAGTCGATCAGCTTTATAATATCGCGATCCAGGGAAGAGTTGCCGGAAACATTCCTTATTCAGCCTGGGAGTTATTTGCCGTAGATTTGATTCTATACTATTACGATAAAATTGTGGCAACACCAGAAGATACAAAAACAACAGTATACAAAAGGTTGCATGATTGTGTGAAAAAGGATTATGATCATCAGGTTATTGACTTGCTCATGGATTATAAAAGATAATACAAATGTATATACATATGTATTGCTATAATAATACATATGTATATACTATGGGGGTAAAACAGTGGGAGACTTAAAAAAGAAGAAGAGTACGTATGATGAAAGAGAGTGCGCTATTCGACAAAGTCCGTCGTCGATAAATGAACCGACAATAGAAAGGCTTAGAGCTTACCTAAAAGAATTCTATAAAATACAAAAAGAAAAGAAAGAACAAGAAGAGGAATGAGATATGGCAAGGTATAGAACATATAAAAACGGGATAACTGGCCATAGATATCGAGGATACTATATCATCAGAGGAGAAGCAAAAGGAACATATGCCATCTGGCAGGAAGATAAGACCGTATTTAAAGATCATATTTGGGATTATGAAGAATGCGAATGGATTATTGATAAGGAAACTGCCGAGCCAGAAACCTTAAATCTTCTTAAGCTGCTTTATGAAAAGGAAATATATCAACTGAGTTCCCTGTTTCTTGATTTGATGCAAAAAAAGGAAAGGGAAGGACTGGATCCTAAAAATGAGCTGGTGTACAAATTGGTTGAAAAAGTCCGAAGGAGAAAGGCGGAGGATCGCCCATTTTCCTAAAAATATGGAAAGCAACTTCGTTGCTGTGCAGCTCGCGAGTGATTCCTCTGCGAGAATCACGATTTAATGCTCTTGATTAATATATGAATTATGTATATACTGTTGTATATACAAATGAAATACATAAGTATATACATGTGTGGAGGAAGGCAAATGAAAATTATCGCTATGGCAAATCAGAAGGGTGGCGTTGGAAAGACTACATCCACCTATAATCTGGCAACAGCAAAAGCTATCGAAGGGTATAAGGTTTTGATGATCGATCTGGATGCGCAGGGATCCCTTACGATTGCTTCTGGAATAGAACCCGGGGAGGACCGGTTAG
>JAZUED010000215.1:0-2480 GCA_045640005.1 Candidatus Fimousia sp. | reverse complement strand
GCATGATTTGCGACAGCCTTATGTTTTTCATGGAGAAAGTTGTCGCTTTGCGCAGGCTTCTTGCTAGTAAGATGCTATTTAAATTAGAGAATTTTTATGGAAAAACAAAACGTAGCCTACATGTTGCGATGTGGGGATGACAGCCTCTATACGGGCTGGACGAATGATATAGAAAAAAGACTCTTAGCCCATCAATCGGGTAAGGGTGGAAAATATACAAGAAGCAGGCTTCCGGTTACTTTGGTTTATGTAGAGAGTTGTGAGACCAAACAGGAAGCAATGCAGAGAGAATATGCAATTAAGCAGTTAAGTCGTGCCCAAAAGGAAAAATTATTGGTGTGTGCATCGAATGAAATCGAGGTATTCCTTCAGGCACGGGATGAGTAGCAATTGGAAAGGAAGAAAAGATGAAATTTGATGAATTTGACTTAAAGCCCCAGATTATGAGGGCAATTGGAGCAATGGGATTTGAAGAGGCTTCTCCGATTCAGGAAAAAGCGATCCCAGTTGCATTAAAAGGGAAAGATATTGTGGGACAGGCTCAGACTGGAACAGGAAAGACAGCAGCATTTGGCATCCCAATCTTAGAGCGAATCGATCCGTCTAATAAAAAAGTGCAGGCTTTGATCTTATGCCCAACGAGAGAACTTGCCATTCAGGTTGCAGAAGAGCTTAGAAGCCTTGCAAAATTCATGCATGGGGTAAAGATTCTGCCGGTTTATGGTGGACAGGACATCACAAAGCAGATTCGTGCTCTTAAGGGAGTAAATGTGGTTGTTGGAACACCTGGACGTGTTATGGACCATATGCGCCGTCACACATTAAAATTAGAACATTTAAAAATGATGATTTTAGATGAAGCGGATGAAATGCTCAACATGGGATTTCGCGAAGACATCGAAACCATCTTACTTGAGGTTCCGGTAGAACGTCAGACTTTATTATTTTCTGCAACTATGCCGGCACCAATTTTAGAAATTACAAAAAATTATCAAAAGCATGCCAAAGTAATCAAGGTAGTATCCAAGGAGCTTACGGTAGACAGCATTGACCAGTATTACTTTGAAGTGCGTAAAAATGAAAAGAAAGAAATCTTATGTCGTTTAATCGATGTGTATGATCCGAAGCTTGCAATCTGCTTTTGTAATACAAAGAAAATGGCAGATGAAGTGGCAGAATACTTAAAAGAACAGGGTTATTATGCAGATGGACTTCACGGGGATTTATCCCAGGCACAGCGTGACCGTGTTATGAATGCATTCAGAAATGGTGCGACAAACATTTTAGTAGCAACGGATGTGGCTGCTCGTGGTATTGATGTTGACGACGTGGATGTGGTATTTAACTACGATCTTCCGCAGGATAATGAATATTATGTTCACCGTATTGGACGTACGGGTCGTGCAGGCAGAACTGGTGTGGCATTATCTCTTGCCTCTGGACGTGATTTTTATCGTATCCGTGAAATCAGCCGTTATGCAAAGACAAAAATCCGCTTAAAACGTGTACCATCTCGTACGAGTGTTATGGAAGCGAAAGCAGAAAAAGTGTTTGAAAAGGTTGCAAAACGAATCAACGAAGAAGATTTGACAAAATATATCAATATGATCGAACGTATCTCCGAAAATATGGACTATAGCACAACCGAGATTGCAGCAGCATTTTTAAAGGATGTGATTGGAGATAATCAGGAACGAGAAGAAAAACGTGAAAAGAGAAGCCGCAAGCAGGCAGCAGCCTCCGGTGCGAGAGAAAGCGGTATGGCACGTCTTTTCATCAACCTTGGTAAAAAACAGAAAATCCGCCCAGGTGATATCTTAGGCGCAATTGCAGGCGAAAGTGGTATTAATGGCAGCGATATTGGCGCTATTGATATGTATGATAAATTCAGCTTTGTCGAAGTGCCAATTGATGTGGCTGCAAAAGTAATTGATAAGATGAAACAGGTTAAGATTCGAGGACATAAAGTTAATATGGAGATGGCTTCTGGGAAGAGATACGAGTAGGCTGGTTTATAGCGCATTCTCTGTCTTTGCTTTTATCACGAAAAATTAAAGAACATCTCAGCTTAAGAAGGCATTTGCTTTATTTATCCAGAATGTCTTTTACAGCATGAACATATTTCAAAAAGGTGCGTACCTTAAGCGGACTTCTTAACAGAAGTTCGCCTGGTACGCACCTTTTTTCATCTGTTCATAGCCTAAAAGACATTCCTCATCAGCAAATGCCTTCTTAAGGATGTTCTCAATAATTTTTCTTAATAAAAAGCAAAGACAGAGAATGTATTATAAATCAGTTTACTCGTATATCGAGGCGGTAGAAGATGGGAAAATGTATTCTAGCTGCTTCCACATATATTAAGTGCATTCTGCGGAGCCTAGCGTCCGTCGATGCGTTTAAGATCGGCCGTTCTGCAGAACAAAACGGCCGCATATATTTCAAAGTTACAGGTTAATTTTTAGGTTCTATGAGCACAGTAT
>JAZUED010000214.1:0-5695 GCA_045640005.1 Candidatus Fimousia sp. | reverse complement strand
CTACGTTTGTCAAATAATACGGTTATTCGTGTATCCATGGAAGCTCATAATATGACGAGTATTTTCATGGCATCTTTTCCTTTTATTTTGATTTTTGTTATTGTGATTTTGATGATTTGTGTCTATCTTGCCCGTATGATGACGATTCAGCTGCTTACACCAATTTATAAGATGGCAGAACACATCGATGATCCATTGGTTGTGCCAGAATACGAAGAGCTGATTCCATTTGCTAATAAGATTCGTAATCAGCATGAAGACATTCTTCAGGCAGCAAAATCTCGTCAGGATTTCACGGCAAATGTATCGCACGAACTGAAAACTCCGTTAACTGCGATTTCCGGCTATGCGGAGCTTATTGAGAACAAGATGGTGGAGCCAGAGCAGGAAATATATTTTGCTTCCCAGATTCGAAAAAATGCACAGCGTCTGGTCCGTCTGATCAATGATATCATCCGCCTTTCGGAAGTAGATACCCAAAGTATGGACAGAGTATTTACCAATGTGGATATCTATGAGCTTGCGAAGGAGTGCTGTGGAGAGCTTCGAGTTATGGCATCGAATGCGAATATCAGACTTTCTTATACAGGATATTCCTGCATCGTCAATGGGGATATGGAACTTCTCCGAGAATTGATTTTAAATCTTATTCAGAATGCAATTCGTTACAATAATCCGGGCGGTAGTGTGGATGTTTGTGTTTTCAATAAACAAAAACATGTTGTACTTAGTGTGACCGATGATGGCATCGGTATTCCAAAAGAAACACAGGAACAAATTTTTGAACGTTTTTATCGCGTGGATAAGAGTCGTTCGAGAAAAACCGGTGGTACAGGCCTTGGTCTTGCCATCGTAAAACATATCGTGGAAATGCACGGTGCCCAGATTCGCGTTGAAAGTGAAGTGGGCAAAGGAACCAGTATGATTGTGGAATTTTAACAGGGAGGCTTTGTAAGCCTCCTTTATTTGTAGTATATTGGACATGAGGTGAAACATACTACTATGGAAAAGAACGAATATTTTCAGAAAGCTCTACTTAATTTTACTCATGATATGGCAAGTGGTGGTGGCATTAGACAGCTGACGGACCGTGGATACCCTGCAAAGCAGATCAGAGAAAACTTAAGTTTTCCAGTGCCGCTAGAAGAAATTAAGGAAGTGGCATGGAAACGACTGTTAGAGACAAAAGTCATTCTGACGCAAGAACCAGGACAGGGAACGCCAACAGAGAAAGTCACTTATGTAAAGAAACAGGATGCATACGGAAGAACCAGCTTCCAAAGAGTTGTAATCGAACAACCAGGAGAAGATGTGATTATGTGGAAAAAACGTATGATCAGCTCCAAAAACTTTCGCAATAAACTCTGGGAGTATCAAAAGAACAACAAAGAAGAAAAATCCTATGCAAAACTTAGCTATAATAAACACATCAAACCGGCAGTGGAACAGAAATTATTAAATCAACGTCAGGAAGACTATGTAACAGGACTTGCATGGAAAGAGAAAACCATTCACCACAAACTAGATTTTCGTATGGCAGAAATCGTGACAATATTGGTTGAAGCAGGTATATACGATGGAAAACTCTATTTTTTGGAAACCGGAGAGCAGGTATGGATCGAATATTAAGAATCAAAACAAGCGGCAGGGATGATTCTCATGCCAATACATACAATTACCCATATGAGCCAACACCTTATGAAGTGTTAGAGCGTGTGGCACGAAGTGGGTATATCGGTAAGAAGAATACCTTAATTGACTATGGCTGTGGTAAAGGCAGAGTTAGTTTTTTCTTTGCAAACCAATTAAAATGCCATACAGTGGGGATTGAGTACGATGAGCGTCTTTATGAACGTGCAATCGCCAATCAGGAAACTTTTGTTACGAAAAATCGTACGGAATTTAAGCTGATGAAGGCACAGGATTATGAAGTGCCAGAGGATGCAGACCGTTTCTTCTTCTTCAATCCATTTTCTGAGACAGTACTTCGCAGTGTGATGAAAAATATATTAGATTCCTATTATGAAAAACCAAGAGAACTGATGCTCTTTTTCTACTATCCGTCTGATGAATACATTTCCTATCTCATGACCGTGCCGGAACTTACCTTTTATGATGAAATCGACTGCTCGGATCTGTTTGATGAGCATAATCGCAGGGAGCGGGTCATGATATTTCTTGCAAATTAGGGACGAATCAATCCTTGCAAATGAAGAGCGAATCGAATAAGATAAACATATAAAGAAAATAAATGGATTGATATTTACGATGGAGGGTTTATCTATGAATATGGAATATGTTACGCTGGCAAATGGTTTACAGGTGCCTAAAATTGGGCTTGGCATGTGGAATACATATGAAGGAGAAGCAGCAAAGACAGTAGAAACAGCAGTCAGACTTGGTTATCGTCGAATCGACACTGCTATGGGATATAAGAATGAAGCAGAAGTAGGAGAAGGAATTCGTAAAAGTGGTGTGCCACGTGAAGAAATCTTCATCTCCACGAAAATCTGGTGGGCTGATATGGTTGACAAAGATAAGGCACATATCAGAGCTACATTTGAAAAGAGTCTTTCTAATTTAGGAACCGATTATGTAGATATGTATATGATTCACTGGCCGGTTGGTGATGTTAAGGCTGCGTGGGAAGTGTTAGAAGAACTCTACGCAGAAGGAAAAGCTAAGAGCATTGGTGTATGTAACTTCCAAAAGCATCATTTAGAAGATCTTCTTGCTTATGCAAAAGTGAAACCAATGATCAATCAGATTGAAAGTCATCCAACATTTACCCAGGATGAATTATTCCAGTATACAAAATCTCTTGGCATTCAGCCTGAAATCTGGAGCCCTCTTGGACGTGGAGCGGATTTACAGAATGAAACCGTAGGAGCAATTGCAGAAAAATATGGCAAATCTCCTGCACAGGTGATGCTTCGCTGGCATATTCAGCGTGGTGCAACAACCATCCCAAAGTCTGTGCATGAAGAACGAATGATTCAGAACGCAGACATCTTTGATTTTGCTCTGACCGATGAAGAAATGGCAGCACTTCTCGCTGAAGAAGCAGGAACCCCTTGCGGAAACTACAAACAGGGAGATTACAGCTTTACAAGATAGTGTGACCTGTATTGTGACTTCACAAGCGAAATTTCTTCGAAATCTGCAAATTAATATTAGCGAAAAGGAACAGATTTTAACGGTCTGTTCCTTTATTTTTGGTAGTTTTCATTATATTGTTTTTTCACCGCTTTTATTATATGATAATATCGGTTGAACTATTCGATATATTTATTTTTTTTATTTAGGAGGATTCCCTTTATGGAAATGATCTCAATCACAAAAGAATTACAGGAAAATGCATACCCTGGACGTGGTATTGTTGTAGGTAAAACACCGGATGGAACAAAAGCAGTAACTGCTTATTTTATTATGGGAAGAAGCTCTAACAGCCGTAACCGTGTATTTGTTGAAGAAGGTAAAGGCATTCGCACAGAAGCATTTGACCCAGCATTATTAGAAGATCCAAGCTTAATTATCTATGCACCAGTTCGTGTACTTGGCAACAAGACAATCGTAACAAATGGTGATCAGACAGATACAATCTATGAAGGACTTGATAAACAGCTTACATTTGAACAGTCTCTTCGTACACGTGAGTTTGAGCCGGATGCTCCAAACTACACACCTAGAATTTCTGCTGTTATGCACATTTCTGAAGGCACATACAATTATGCGATGTCTAACTTAAAGAGCAACAATGGTAATCCTGATGCATGCAACCGCTACACATTTGCTTACACAAATCCTGTAGCAGGAGAAGGACATTTTATCCATACATATATGCATGATGGAAATCCATTACCAAGCTTTGAAGGTGAACCAAAGTTAGTAGATGTTGCGGATGATATCGATGCTTACACAGAAATGCTTTGGACAAGCTTAAATGAAGATAACAAAGTTTCTTTATTTGTACGTTATATCGACCTTGCAACAGGCGAATATGAAACAAGAATCGTAAACAAAAACAAATAATCGGAGGATTTACATGAACGAATTAGAATTAAAGTATGGATGTAACCCGAATCAGAAGCCTTCCAGAATTTTTATGGAAGATGGTTCCGACCTTCCTATTGAAGTATTATGCGGCCGTCCTGGTTACATTAACTTTTTAGATGCATTTAACGGTTGGTTATTAGTTAGTGAATTAAAGAAAGCAACAGGTCTTCCTGCAGCAACTTCTTTCAAACACGTATCTCCAGCAGGTGCGGCAGTAGGTCTTCCACTTTCTGATACATTAAAGAAAATCTATTGGGTAGACGAAAGCATCGAATTAACTCCGCTTGCAAATGCTTATGCAAGAGCACGTGGTGCTGACCGTATGTCTTCCTACGGTGATTTCATTGCTTTATCTGATGTTTGTGACGTTGCAACTGCAATACTTATTAAACCTGAAGTATCTGACGGTGTTATTGCTCCAGGATATGAACCAGAAGCACTTGAAATCTTAAAATCCAAAAAACGTGGTAACTACAACGTAATCAAAATTGACCCTGAATATGTACCAGCTCCACTTGAAAAGAAGCAGGTATTTGGTATTACATTCGAACAGGGACGTAACGAATTAAACATTGACGATGCATTTTTTGCAAATATCGTGACAGAAAACAAAGACTTAACAGAAGCTGCTAAGATTGATTTAGCAATCTCTATGATCACATTAAAATATACTCAGTCTAACTCTGTATGTTATGTAAAGGGTGGACAGGCAATCGGTATCGGTGCTGGTCAGCAGTCTCGTATCCACTGTACACGTCTTGCAGGTGATAAAGCAAATAACTGGTGGTTACGTCAGTCTCCACAGGTTATGGGTCTTCCATTCAAAGAAGATGTTCGTCGTGCAGACCGCGACAACGCTATTGACCTTTATATCGGTGAAGAATATGAAGATATCTTGGCAGATGGCGCATGGGAAAGAGTATTTACTGAAAAACCAGCTGTATTTACAAGAGAAGAAAAACGTGCATGGTTAGATCAGTTAACAGATGTAGCTTTAGGATCTGACGCATTCTTCCCATTTGGGGATAACATTGAACGTGCTCATAAGAGTGGTGTAAAATATGTTGCTCAGCCTGGTGGATCTATCCGTGATGATAATGTTATTGAAACATGTAACAAATATGACATGGTAATGTCCTTCACTGGACTTCGTTTATTCCACCACTAGAAATTGATTGTAACTTAAGAGGATAATTCACGACAAAAAACTATGAAAAGAAGAAAAAAACAGACAAGTATGCAGGGGGTTTTGTTACTTCTTCTTACTGCACTGATCTGGGGGTGTTCCTTTGTATCCCAGAGTCTTGGAATGAAGCATGTAGGAGCCTTCACCTTTAATGGCATCCGTACAATTATGGGGGCGCGTGTGCTGACTCCGATTGTTATCGCAGGGAGAAGAGGTCTTAGTAAAGCAAAACGCGACTGGACTGATTATGAACATTCCGTTCACATGGACGGTATTATTGAAGAAATCAAATACGGACTGGTCTTAGGTATCGTATTTTTCATTGCAAGTAACTTACAGCAGTTTGCATTTTATTATTCCACAGCAGGCAAGATTGCATTTATCACAGCCTTTTATATCTTTTTCGTGGCATTGTTTGGTATGCTCATCGGAAAGAAGATCACTCGATTAAAG
>JAZUED010000213.1:0-2343 GCA_045640005.1 Candidatus Fimousia sp. | reverse complement strand
AGAAGGCGACCGCGAGTATTTTTATCACGCACTCGATCAGCATTTTCCAGGCTTGAAGGAGAAGTATATCAAGACATATGGTTATGCGTATAGTTTGTCTAGTCCGAACAGGAAGCAGTTGATGAGCTTGTTTGTTCGCAGATGCAAAGAAGTGGGCATCATGTATAAGCCAGATGAGTGCTTTGCTTATATGCGGGAGATGCCGGAAAGGTATCAGCAAATGTCCATTTTTGATATGATGGGGTAAAAAGAATATAGATGTTAAAACGGTCACTAGCACTAATATCGGCGAAAATTCAAAAAGTGCTATTCGATTCGACTCACTACATAAAAAACAAAGGGGCTGCATTCCAGCCCCTTCATAACTTACTTTTTACTTCCTTTAATTGTTGCGGCGTATGCGCTATTGCATAATCCTAAAATCGCGGATAATAAGAAGAGTGTTTCAATTCCGAGGGTTTTCCAGATCCAGCCACCGAATAAAGCAATCATGATGGTTATGAGGTGGTTAACGGAAATCCCGGTGGAGATAGTTGCACGCATTTCTTCTTTATCATCGGAAATATCCTGGACGTAAACATTTGACGCCATAGACGCTAAGGAAATGATGGAGTCGAGGACGTAGTTTACACAGCAGACGATGAACGCGATATGCATTGGGAAAATGTGATGTGCGTATCCGTAGAAGAAGCACACAATCACCAAAATCAGAGTGTCTGAAATCATCACAATTTTGTATCCGAATCGGTCGATGATTCGGCCGACGACTGGGGATAAGAAATAGCTAAGCAACGCAGATACCGCGAAAAGTAAACTGATGATCGAAGCATTTGCCTTATAAAAAAGGATGAGGACGTATGGGCCAAATGTAAAGAAAACCTGCTTTCTGGCGCCGTAAAATACTTCGAGCATGTAATATTTCGTGAATTTTTTGCGGAAATAGAAGCGGCTTTTGGTCTTATCGGTCTCACTGTTGCTGGTTAGGCGAAGTGCACAAATCATGCCGATGCACATAATAAGTGCGGCGATGATGAAGAAGATTTTGTATGGCTTGGTTTTCAGCAAAAACATGAATGAGGCGATGATGACGATGTAACCTGCGAGGGTTCCGACCTGATAGAGTGCGGATTGGTAACCAAGGGCCTCCCCACCTTTTCCTTCTTTGGAATATTCCAGGGAAAGGGTGTTTTTCATGCCGAGCTGGATGTGTTCACCGAGGGAGTAAATGCAGACCGCCATGGTGACGAGTACTTTGACCGGTGGTACGATGGAGAGCATTCCCATGCCGACAAGCATGATGATCGCGCCCATTTTATAGAGCTTTTCTGCAGAAAACATGTAAAAGGCTGCTAAAATCACAATGAGCATGAGACCCGGAATTTCACGGAAGAATTCGATGACACCACGGTCAAATTCGCCGATCATAACAACTTCAGCGAAATAGTTGTCGATAATTCCTTTGTAAATGCCGTAGCCAATGCCGGTAATTAACAAAGAGAGCAGGAATGCCCGCACTCCAGGATCATTTTTGAATACATTTTTAAGTCGATTAATCATAATTTGTTCCTTTGCTTTTTAATTTTTATATGCAAAAAATATTATACCACCTTTACGAGGCGCGTGGGGTGGATTTTTATGTTTTGCAGAATTGTGGTATAATTGACTGGAAATGAAGATTAACAGGACAAATTTTAAGGAGATTAAAATGAGCATATTAATTAAAGATACAACAAGGGAAGAAAGAAAGCGTATTGTAGAAGAGTCCATCGGAAATATTGATGCGACTTGTGATGGTTGCATGTCCAGAACAGTTGACATGTATCAGGCATATATTGATGGCGAGAAGGAGCTTCGTCAGATTAATATGGAATTTAATGCACGATATATTTCCGGTCAGGAAGGACCACAGCGTTCCGATTGCGGGTATAAATAAATGTGTTGTCGCTATTATTTTGATGATATAGTGATGGCGGATGTTGCTCGGTTGGCGGATGTGCCGGTTAGGTTGGGGGAGAATGCCGTTGGGACATATTCTTCTGAGAATCAGTTGGGTTCAAAAGATTTAATCTCACGAAAATTTACTGGTGATATTCATCCTGCTGATTCTGCAATTATCTTATCTGGTTCTCGTTTTTCTCTTCAGGCGGAAGTTATGGGTTGGGGATTTCCATCTTACAATCAGCTTTTGATTAATGCACGAGCTGAATCTGCACTTCAAAAGCCTACATTTAGCGAAAGTGTGATGAGAAGACGATGTATTATTCCAGCAAGACATTTTTATGAGTGGGACAGTAAAAAGAATAAAGTGACATTTTCTCTTTTTGAAAGCCCGGTCATGTAAAG
>JAZUED010000212.1:0-9145 GCA_045640005.1 Candidatus Fimousia sp. | reverse complement strand
AAGAGCGGCGCCCCCGCAAAGAAGATTATGGAGCTTTCCGGTGCGGACATCAGCATGATCAAGAAGATTTATGAAGATAATGCTCTTGCAGACAAGGTTAAGAATGAATTGTATAAAAAAGCGGATACAAAGATTTCTGATGAAGAAGCAACCGTAAAATCCGTATATAAATTAGTATTTTCTACAAAGAAAATCGATGCGAATGGCGAAGAAGTTGAGCTTTCCGATCAGGAAAAAGCAAAACAGCAAAAAAAAGCAAAGAAAGCCTGCAAACAGGCAAAGGCTGGGGCAGATTTCACATTCCTTGCAAAACAGTATGATGTACTAGATACGTTAGATGAAAACTTTGGCAGTGGAAGATCTGTTGAAGGCAAAGAATTTGAAGCAGCAGTTGCTAAGTTAAAATCAGGCGGCATCACAGATGTCATCGAAACTCCGAATGGATATGTAGTTGCGATGCTTCGTACTGCGAACAATGAACAGTATACAGAAAGCATGAAAGAAACCATTTGGAAAGAAAGACAGCAGGCAGTTTACGAAGAACAGTTTGCGCAGTGGACAAAAGATAAAGCGTTTGATTACAACAAAGATGTTACCGAACGTCTCTGGAAGAAAGTTGTATTTACTTATGGAGAATTTTCAACAGATAAGTAATGCTAGTTAACAAAAACGTAAATAGTCGAAAAATAAGAACCCCCCGAGGATCATTTCATCTTCGGGGGTTTGTTATTGTTATGGATAACTGAGTTCATCTAACTTGTCCATATATTACATAGCGTTGTTGATTACAATGGTTCGTATGCACATACAAATACAAATCACAAAGAAAAGAAGAAGTGCTGGTGTAATGATCTTCTCTTTTGTTTTTGCCTGGCCACTTTCGTCTTTTCCTGCAAAGAAAAGATTTTTTAATTCGCCGCTTCTCTTGTTGATTTTCGCAATCAACAGTAAAAGAAGAATTGCGAGGATTAATCCTCCGATTGCAAATGGCATTAAGACAAGAACTGTCTCCTTGATTACCTCCGGGCTTAACGTTGTGGATGAACTATTGAGTGTTTCGGTAGTATCATTTGCAAGGCTGCTCATTCTGGTAGCATTAGCAAGTAAAACAGAGTTTGCATTAAATGTAAAATGCACCAGCATGGAACTAAGTAAGCTTCCGGTTGCTTCTATGATCAGTGCCATGAAAATTCCGAGTAAAAAAGCATAGCAAAACTGATTGATATTCATATGCATCAAGCCAAAGCAAAGGGATGCAATCAAAATTGCTTTTATTTTTGGATTTTGCCTGATTCCCTGATAATATACTCCGCGGAAGGTGAATTCTTCCATGAAGGCAGGTAATGCTGCCATGGTAAGGATCGTTAATCCAAGTCCTTTCCCGGCTAGATTCTGAGTGACTACTTCTGTTACAAGATTTTTGGAAAACAGCTGACTGATTGCATTGATGACTGAAACAAAAGGCCAGAGTAAATACGTATATAAAATCACGAAAGGAATCGAGGCGATATGAAAAGGTTTGATTGAGAGCGCCTTAATCGGATTTTGTCTGGTTATGAAAAAGTAAAGGATTCCTAAAATCAGAGGGGAAATCTGAAGTAAAAGGTTAGTAGCCTGTTTTGACATAACCGCTGGACCCTTAAAGCCAATGACTAGGTAACAAATCAAATATATAAGTAAAAATCGATTTGCTCCTATTGCACGTCTTTTCATAAAATCACTTCCTTATTGTTATTGTTTTTTTATGAGAATATTGTACCAGTCTCGCTTGATTCCATCTGTACGGGTTTCTGTTGTTTCCCACAGTGAAAGAATACGAAATTCAGGGAAGAGATTAACGAGCTGTGCAATCTCATCTTCTGTGTATTCACAGAATACTCTTTCGTCTCGAACTTCTGTTGAAGTACCTTTATGGAGAGAAACAAAGAAAATGCCTTCAGGATTTAATGCCTGAGAAACCTTCTTCAGGATTTTTGGAAGAAGTGGCTTTTCGATGTGAACCAGTGAGGCTAATGCCCAGATTCCATCGAATACTTCTTCGAAATCAAGCTCTTCATAGTACATATTTAAAACTTCTAAGTCTGTATGAATTTCAGCAAGTGCACACATCTCTGAGGAACCATCAAGTGCCGTTACGTCATAACCTGCATCCAAAAAGGTGAGGCAGTCACGTCCGGAACCACATCCTAAATCAAGAACGGCAGAGCCTTCTTCTAAGTGATCCATAAATGGTTTGGTCAGATGTGAAACATCTAAATGTACTGAATTTTCAAAATATTGGGTTGCGTATTGATTATAATACTCCTGCGAGTCCAAAAGAGAACTCCTCCTTTCAATAAAAAACAATTAAAGCTTTCTGATGGATGTCTGGGTAATTTCGATTTTACCCTGTTTTAAGAGACGTCCAACTGCACGTTTGAATGCGTTTTTGCTGATTCCTAATTCACGTTTGATAACAGCTGGATTCGCTTTGTCTGTAAATGGGAGTACACCGTCATAGCTGTCGATGGTGTCCATTACAAGGACGCAGTCAGCATCCATCTGGATATATGCTTTTTCACGAAGACTTAAGTCAAGTTTTCCGTCTGGTCGAACGCGTGCAACACGAGCGCTTACTTCATCTCCTGCATAAAACTTCTGATGAACTTCCTTCATTGGAATCATGCCATTGTACTTGTTGTCAACAGCTACAAATACACCTAGTTCTTCGTTGATGCTTGTAACAGTGCCTTTTACGTGGTCGTCCACTTTATAAGGGCTGTCTGTAGATAAAAGATCATATACCCTCATGGATGCACAAAGACGTTCACTTTTATCGATATAAAGTGTGCAAAGATAGTCTTTTCCTTCGCGAACAGTCATAGTCTGTTCTTTAAAAGGAAGAAATAAGTCTTTTTCGAGTCCCCAGTCCATAAATGCTCCGATGGAGGATAAGGACAGGCAGCGAAGCTTTGCTACTTCACCAAGAACTAACTTTGGTGTGGCTGTTGTTGCAATTGGTCGATCTTCGGAATCTTTATATACAAAAACTTCAATGGCATCAGCCATTCTCATCTGGTCTGGCACCATCTTTTTTGGAAGGAGGATGCTGCCGTCCTTCTTGCCAGGGGCATCATTTAAATAAATGCCGTGGTCTGTGCCTTTTACCATATACAAAGTCTGTACTTTTCCTAATTCAATCATAATTTTCTCCTGTTCTTCCGTCTAGCTAAAGGAAACGATGGCATATTGATCGCCATCTTCCTTACAAAGCTGTATAGTATAAGTATTCTCGTCTGCAGTTACTCTTGGGTAAATCATGTCGCCCGCCACTGCAGCCTGTTTGTAGTAAACACGAAGACCATGAATTACAAAGTCTTCTGGCAGATATTCTTCGGCTAAGGATACATATTGTGCGTTGTTCATATGCTGATAGGTGTCAATATAACTTCTGATTACAGCAAATGGTTCTCTCTGGGTGAAAGTTTTTGGCGCACGGATCTTACGTGGATAATAGTTCATATCCAGTTTTGGTTCTGTACCATAAAGATCCACTTCCTTGCCGTCGTAACGCAGAGGTTTTTGTTCTTTTGTATCCATATGAACCCAGATGGAGTTGGCACGAACGATTTCGATACCGTCTGAATCAATGATGTGGAAATTACGGAAGCCATAAACTCCCTTCCAGTCATATGGCCAGGTTTCAATCGTAATCTCTTCACCGAATACGGGAGAGCGATCTACTTCAATCTGCCATCCAGACATAAGCCATGCACGGTTATTCTTTGCAAGATAATCAAATCCAACACCTAAAGAGTTGGAATGAAAAGAAGAGCAATCCTGAAAATAATTGATAAGCTGTGCAATTCCTGCGTGCTGATTAGAAGAAACTTCGCTAAAACGCACGCAATGTTTCATCTGATATTTCATAAAAATATAATACCTCCATAGCGTTTTGACTGTCTGACTAGCATTATAACCTATGTGTATGGAAAATGCAAAAAAATTGCGTAAAATAAGGGTTTTTGTCTAAAATACGCTTGACATTTATAGACAAAACCTTTATAAAGGATAGTGCAAGTCAAAAATTTGAGTGAAAAAAGAAGTTTACTATTTATAGTTTCAGGAGGAAATATTCGTTATGAATAAAACAGAATTAGTAGCAGCAATCGCTGAAAGAACACAGATTTCTAAAAAAGACGCAGAAAAAGCAGTGAAAGCTTTTACAGAAGATATCGCAGAAAAATTAACAAAAGGTGAAAAAATCCAGTTAGTTGGTTTTGGTACATTTGAAGTATCTGATCGTGCAGCAAGAGAAGGAAGAAACCCAAGAACAGGGGAAACAATGACAATTGCAGCTTCCAAAACACCTAAATTCAAAGCAGGTAAAGCTTTAAAAGACGCTGTAAATAAATAAATTCATTTTGATTCGAATGGGCTGTCTTTTGATGGCCCTTTTTTGTTATACAGCAAAAATTATACAGGAGTACATATGCGATTAGATAAATATTTAAAGGTATCTCGCCTTATTAAAAGACGAAGCGTAGCCAATGAAGCATGCGATGGCGGTCGTGTCATGGTCAATGGAAAAGTAGCAAAGGCGAGCACAAAAGTAAAAGTTGGCGATGTAATTGAAATTGCATTCGGGAATAAAGTAGTAAAAGCAGAAATCTTAAAGATTTTAGATACAACAAAAAAAGAAGAAGCAAAAGATATGTTCCGCTATCTTTAAGTGATGGCGATTTAGTTGAAAAGTATTTTAAAACAAGTTAAAATAAAGGTACAAGATGGGGAACTTGTTTACGGGGAGGAAAGGTTCATGAGTAAGCGTCAAAAAGCTGATTATTCAAAATATGAAAAATATCGTATGAATAAAGATGATACGAATGAGAAGAAAAGTGGTATCACACGCATTATCGTAGCAATCATCCTTGCGGTTCTCATTCTTGCAATTGGCAATGAGCTTTTAAAATCTCATCAGATTAAAAAAGAACAAACACAGATTGAAAAGCAGTTGAAAGAAGTAGAAAAAGAAAACGAAAGCTTAGAAGAAGAAAAAGAGAATCTGACAACTCGTGAATATATTGAGAAAATCGCCAGAGAAAAACTGGGACTTTTCTATCCGGATGAAATTGTTTTGGAAGAAGATTAAAAATATAGTTGACAGTCAGGTTTTGTGGTGATATAATCTTGATTGTTGAGTACGGCGAAGTAGCTCAGTTGGCTAGAGCACACGGTTCATACCCGTGGTGTCAGCAGTTCGAATCTGCTCTTCGCTACTTACAGGCGATATAGAGAAATCTATATCGCCTTTTTTCGTCATACGGAAAAAACTTCAAAATTTTCTGTCACTACGATTTTCTATCACTACGCAAAAAGAATTTTACTATGGGCGCATTTACCTACAAGGAAAATATATGCTAAACAAAAAAATCGATACATTTATTAAGGAATACAATTTAATAAATAAAGGTGATCAAATTCTGATTGCTTTTTCCGGTGGCCCGGATTCTGTATTTCTGGCACTTACTCTGCTTCGCCTAAGAGCTGAATATAATCTGACACTTGGGGCGCTTCACGTAAACCATAATATAGAAGAAGCGGCGAATATACAGGCAGATTTTGCCAGAGGATTCTGCGAGAAGAACCAAATCACTTATTATGAATATTCAGCAGATATTCCTTCTCTTTCAAAAGAATGGAAGATGTCGTTAGAACTTGCAGGAAGAACATATCGTTATGATAAGCTTTGTGAAGTAAAAAAAGCGTATGGATATAACAGTATTGCTCTTGGCCATCATATCAATGACCAGGCAGAGACCATTCTTTATCGTATGGCCCGTGGTACAGGAATTCATGGCATGAGTGGGATTCGTCCGAAACATGAAGAGATGATCAGACCATTGCTCGTGGTGACAAAGGAAGAGATTCTGACAGAACTTGATCGATTCTGTCAGCCATTTAATGTCGACGTGTCAAACGACGAAATAGATTATATTAGAAATCAGATCCGACATCTTGTTTTGCCTAAGCTTTGTGAGATTAATACAAAAGCAGTGGAACATATGGGTGAATTAGCTCTTAAGATGGAAGAGATGTTATCCTATTTAAAGCCACAGATTGAAGCTGCGTATGAGGTTTGCGTAAATAATCATCGCATTAGCATTCCTAAAATCGAACAATATCCTGCATTTATGCAGCAGGAGGTAGTAAGATTAGCATTGATTCGCGTATGCGAACAAGAAAAAGATCTTGGAAGTATTCATGTCAATAAGATTTTGAACCTTAAAATAACGCAGACCGGCAGAGAGGTGCATTTGCCGTATGGAGTTTGCGCCGTCCGTGAGTATGATGAAATCGTGCTGATGAAACAAACAGAAAAAGTCCAAAATCTAGAACAGACAAAGCCAGAAAAGAGTCTTTGTTTTAATGATTATGAAGGAATCATTTCGTTGGATGAATGGGAAGCAGAGTTGACGTATAAATTTATAGAAAAACCCGAATCTATTGATGAAAAAATGTATACGAAATATTTTTCCTATGATAGAATGGATAATGAGGTAATCCTTCGAAATGCAAGACCTGGAGACTATTTTATTATGAATTCTCAGGGGCAGAAGAAAAAGCTGAATCGCTACTTTATCGATGCAAAGATTCCAAAACAATTAAGAGAGAGGATTCCCCTTATTGCAATGGGAAATCATGTTTTATGGATCATTGGAGAGAGAGTAAGTGAAGCTTTTCGGGTTACTGATGAAACAACGCATATTATAGAAATAACATGGATGACAAAGGAGAACGAAGATGACAGAACATAAAATCAGTGTCATGATTCCGGAAGAAGATATCGACAGAAAAATTCGCGAATTAGCAGATCAGATCAGTGAAGAATTTGCAGGCGAAACAGTACATTTAATTTGTATTTTAAAAGGTAGCGTATTTATTACAACAGAACTTGCTAAGAGAATTTCTGTTCCTGTAACAATGGACTTCATGCAGATTTCCAGCTATGGTGATGGAACAAAATCTTCTGGTATTGTAAAACTCGCTAAGGATTTAGATGAAACAATCGAAGGCAAGAACGTAATCGTTGTTGAAGATATTATTGACTCCGGTCGTACACTTCACTACCTTATGCCAGTACTTGCTCAGAGACAGCCAAAATGCTTAAAGCTTTTTGCATTTTTAGATAAGCCAGACCGTAGAGTAAAAGAAGTTCAGGTAGACTACAATGGATTCCAGATTCCAGATGAATTCGTAGTTGGCTATGGTCTTGACTATGCCCAGAAATATAGAAATCTTCCATATATCGGCATTGTGGAAGTGTAAAGGAGACTAAGAAACTTGAAACGTAAAGGAAGTGGGATTTACGTACTGTCACTTCTTGTTCTGGCAATGCTGTTTTATTATATGACTATGTCTTCCGGGATGGGAGGAAGCTCATATAGTGAAAAACAGTTTTACAAAGACTTAAAAGCAGGTCAGGTATCTGCAATTGTCATTGAGCAGAATGAAGAAGTGCCAACCGGTGAAATTATTGTAGCGGTGAATGACGACCAGTATAAATTTGCAACTACGGATGTCAACAAGCTGCAGGAACGTGTCGATGAAATCGACAGTAAAATCCCAGTGGAAGTAAAAGGGATTGATCATTCCAGTGACTGGGTTGAGGTCATCTCTAATGTTGTGCTGATTGGTATTATGTTCTTTATGATGATCATGATGCTTCGCCAGAATGGTGGCGGTGGCAAGATGAATGACTTCGGTAAGAGCCGTGCCCGTTTGGCAACAGAAAAGGATATTCAGGTAACATTTGACGACGTAGCAGGACTGAACGAAGAAAAAGAAAGTCTGCAGGAAGTGGTTGATTTCCTGAAAAATCCGGCAAAATACATTGATGTTGGTGCAAGAATTCCAAAGGGTGTTCTTCTTGTAGGACCTCCGGGGACTGGTAAAACTTTAATCGCAAAAGCGGTGGCTGGAGAAGCAGGAGTTCCGTTTTTCAGTATTTCCGGTTCTGATTTTGTAGAGATGTTCGTCGGTGTAGGTGCATCCAGAGTAAGAGATTTATTTAATGATGCAAAGAAGAATGCACCATGTATTATTTTTATTGATGAAATTGATGCGGTTGGACGTCAGCGAGGCAGTGGTCTCGGTGGTGGCCACGATGAAAGAGAACAGACATTGAACCAGTTACTCGTTGAGATGGATGGTTTTGGTGTGAATCAGGGAATCATCGTATTGGCAGCAACCAACCGAGCTGATATTTTAGACCCTGCAATTTTACGACCAGGTCGTTTCGACCGTAAAGTTGCGGTTGCCCGTCCGGATGTGAAGGGCAGAGAAGAAATTCTTCAGGTTCATTCCAGAAAGAAACCAATTGGAGATGATGTTAATCTTCATGAAATTGCAAGAACAACAGCCGGCTTTGTTGGTGCAGACTTAGAAAACCTGATGAATGAGGCGGCAATCAATGCAGCAAGAGAAAGCAGAAGATTTATTCGAAAGAGCGATATTGACAAAGCATTTATTAAAGTTGGTATCGGTACAGAAAAGAAGAGCCGTCTTGTTCCGGAAAAAGAACGAAGAATTACGGCTTATCACGAATCTGGACATGCAATTTTATTCCATCTGCTTCCGGATGTGGGGCCTGTCTATACAGTTTCCATTATTCCAACTGGCATTGGAGCAGCAGGCTATACGATGCCTCTTCCGGATAATGATAATGTATTCCAGACCAAAGGAACCTTACTTCAGGACATTATGGTCAGTTTAGGCGGACGTATTGCAGAAGAATTGATTTTTGAAGATGTAACCACGGGTGCATCTCAGGATATCAAGCAAGTGACTGAAGTAGCAAGAAATATGGTTATGAAGTTTGGTATGTCTGATAAGCTTGGATTATTAAATTATGAATCCAATCGTCAGGAAGAAGTATTTGTCGGCAAAGGCATCGGTCAGGAAGTTTACTTTAGCAATGAAGTGAATGCATTGATCGATCAGGAAGTTCAGGCAATCGTAAATAGTTGTTACGAAAAAGCGAAGGCAATGCTTGTTGAAAATATGGATATTCTTCATGCCTGTGCAAATCTTTTATTAGAAAAAGAACGCATTGATCAGGAAGAATTTGAAGCATTATTCAATTAAGAATCGCAATTTTTAATAA
>JAZUED010000211.1:0-8796 GCA_045640005.1 Candidatus Fimousia sp. | reverse complement strand
GATACCATTTCCATCCTTCGAGGAATCAAAGAACGTTATGAAGTATATCATGGAGTTAAGATTACCGATGCATCCTTAATCTCAGCAGCAACCCTATCAAATCGTTATATCTCTGATCGATTCTTACCAGATAAGGCTATCGACTTAGTGGATGAAGCCTGTGCGATGATCAAAACAGAGATGAATTCTCTTCCGCAGGAACTTGATGATATCAAGCGTAAGATTATGCAGCTTGAAATTGAAGAAGCAGCTCTTAATAAGGAAGATGATGGATTAAGCAAAGACCGTTTAGAAGCACTTCAGAAGGAACTTGCAGAGTTAAAGGATGATTTGAATACTCGCATGGCAACCTGGAAGAATGAAAAGTCATCCGTAGAGAAGGTACAGAAGCTTCGTGAAGAAATCGATGCAGTGAATAATGAAATTCAGATTGCTCAGAGAAGCTACGACCTTAACAAGGCAGCAGAGCTTCAGTATGGAAAGCTTCCACAGCTTAAAAAAGAGTTAGAGGAAGAGGAAGAAAAGGCGAAAAAAGATGAACGCTCCATGGTAAGAGAACGCGTGACAGCAGAAGAAATCGCGAAGATCATTTCCCGCTGGACAGGAATTCCAGTGATGAAGCTTACTGAAAGTGAACGCAATAAAGTGCTTAATTTATCCGATGAACTCCATCAGAGAGTCATTGGACAGGATGAAGGTGTAGATTTAGTTTCCGAAGCCATCATTCGTTCCAAAGCAGGTATTAAGGATCCGAAAAAACCAATTGGTTCCTTCTTATTCCTTGGACCAACTGGGGTTGGTAAGACCGAGCTTGCAAAAGCACTTGCCCAGAGTCTGTTTGATGATGAGAATAACATCGTACGAATTGACATGAGTGAATATATGGAGAAGTATTCCGTATCCCGTTTGATCGGAGCTCCTCCAGGATACGTTGGATATGAAGAGGGCGGACAGCTTACTGAAGCAGTTAGAAGAAAGCCATATTCCGTAGTTTTATTCGACGAAGTAGAAAAAGCCCATCCAGATGTATTTAACGTATTGTTACAGGTATTAGATGATGGCCGCGTGACGGACTCTCAGGGACGTACCGTGGACTTTAAGAATACCATCATCATTATGACATCCAACATTGGTTCTACTTATCTTTTAGAAGGAATCAATGCAGATGGAGAAATCAGTGAAGCAGCGAAAAATATGGTTATGAATGATCTTCGTAATCATTTCCGTCCGGAATTCTTAAACCGATTAGACGAAACAATTCTTTTCAAGCCGCTCACTAAGGATAATATTACCGACATCATTGACCTGCTTCTTGCAGATTTAAATCGCCGTATTGAAGATAAAGAGCTTAGCGTGGAATTAACACCTGCCGCAAAGGCCCATGTGGCAGATCATGGTTATGAACCAATGTATGGTGCAAGACCATTGAAGCGTTTCTTACAGAAGAACGTGGAAACCCTCGCAGCAAGACTCATCCTCGGTGGTGAAGTAAGAGCAGAAGATGTGATTGTGATTGATGTGGCAGACGACCGCCTGACCGCATACAAAAAATAAAAAAGCAGTGTTAACCTCCTTAATAATATAAAAAAGTGATGAAAGGGAAGGCCCGAAGAATTTCTAAGGGCCTTCCCTTTTTGTCGTTGCGAAAAATCCTTGATTTTTCTATAATATAATCAGTGTAATAAACGTCTTATGAAAACGCCAAAGTAATAAGCAAGTAGAGAGGAGTATTTTAAAATGTCAAAAAGTGAATATATCAAGCGATATTTCTTCTTTTTCCTTGGACTTTATATCATTTCCATGGGTATCGCTTTATCAACCAAAGCAGGTCTTGGTGTAACACCGGTTTCTAGTATTCCATTTACCCTTAGTATCGCGACACCACTGACCTTAGGTAACATTACCATTATCATTCAGCTCATTTATATCGCCTGTGAGATTGCGATTTTACGAAAAGAGTTTAAGCCTTATAACCTGCTTCAGTTCTTAGTTGTATTTGTATTCGGTTATTTTACCGATTTTTCTGTATGGCTCATTAGGGGCATCGTGCCAGGGAATTACATTGCTCAGTGGATCTGCTGTATTGCAGCTATGTTTGTCATCTCTTTCGGAATCAAGATGGAGGTTACAGCAGGAGTTATGATGCTTCCGGTTGATGCATTGATGGCACTGATTTCTAGAAAATGGAAGATTGATTTTGGTAAAGTGAAGGTAACATTTGACTCCTCACAGGTAGTGGTGGCAGTTGTTTGTTCCTTGATTTTAATGCACCGCATCGAAGGGGTTCGTGAAGGAACCGTTGCAGCAGCTATCTTCGTTGGGATGATCATCAAATTTTATACGAAGCATTTGGCAGGCTTTTATCAGGCGATTGGTCTGACTCCAATTGCAGCAAAAGAGGCAGAAAGTGCAGAAGAAGCAGTAGCAAATGCTACCGTGCGTGTTATTACAATTGCTCGTGAAACGGGAAGTGGAGGTCATGCCATTGCAAAGATCTTAGCGAAACATTTGCAGGTGCCACTTTATGAAAAAGACCTTCTTGGAGCAGCAGCCGAAGAGCATGGAGTTGGCTTAGATGAATATCTTAAAAAGGAAGAAAATGCGGTACTTCGCTATTTTGAACAGTTAAATGATGAGATTTACCAGCCATTAATTGCTCTTGAAAAACAGATGGATGTAGCAGAAAGTGAAGGATCTGTTCAGGAAACAAGAAAAGAGATGATTCAGCGTGTTGGAAGTACAGAATCCTGTGTAATTCTTGGCCGTTTAGGGAATTATTTCTTAAAGAATCATCCAAACTGCTTCCACGTATTTTTACATGGTGACCATGATTATCGTGTGGAACACTATGCGAAACAGTTTGACATCAGTCTTGCACAGGCAGAAAAAGAAGTTGCCGAGAATGATGAAATTCGTAGAAAGCATTACGAACTGGTGACTGGCGATCCTTATGGTAATTACAAGTCTTATCATATGTCTTTAGATACATCTGCCATTGGTGATGAAGAAGCTGCAAAGCTTATTTTAGAAGCAGCAGAGAAATATTTTGCAAAATAAAGGAGTGATGATATGCCAGCAATTTCAAATGACTGGGCACCCCATTTAAAACCAGAGTATGGAAAGCCATACTATAAAGATTTATATTTGAAAATTAATGAAGAATATCGAAATTATAAGATTTTCCCGCCTGCAGATGACATTTTTAATGCCTTTCATCTGACACCGCTTGCAAATGTAAAGGCAGTGATTCTAGGGCAGGATCCTTATCATAACGATGGACAGGCGCATGGACTTTGTTTTTCCGTAAAGCCTCCGGTAGAAGCGCCCCCATCTTTAGTGAACATTTATAAGGAACTACAAGATGATTTAGGATGTTACATTCCAAATCATGGTTACCTGAATAAATGGGCGCAGCAAGGGGTTCTGATGCTCAATACGGTTCTTACCGTGCGTGCTCATCAGGCAAATTCTCATCGCGGAATCGGCTGGGAAGAATTTACGGATGCAGCGATTCGTATCTTAAATGAGCAGGATCGTCCGATTGTATTTATTTTGTGGGGCCGCCCTGCGCAGCAGAAGGCGAAGATGTTAAATAATCCAAATCATCTGATTTTAACGGCGCCTCATCCTAGTCCATTATCTGCGTACCGTGGATTTTTCGGCAGCAAACCATTTAGCCAGACAAATGCGTTCTTAACTGCCCATGGGGTTGAACCAATCGACTGGCAGATTGAGAATATATAGGAGGTTTATATGAGCGTATTATTTATCGAATATCCAAAATGTTCTACATGCAAGCGTGCGAAGAAATGGTTAGATGACCATGGAGTAGAATACATTGATCGACATATCGTGGAAGACAATCCAACAGGAGAAGAGCTTCGTGCATTTCATGCAAAGAGTGGACTTCCACTTCGCAGATTCTTTAATACAAGTGGCATGATTTATCGCCAGGAAGGTTTAAAAGACAAACTTCCTGCTATGAGTGAGGATGAGCAGTTTGCACTTCTCGCAACAAATGGAATGCTTGTGAAGCGTCCAATTATTGTGGCACACGATTTTGTTCTTGTTGGATTCAAAGAAAAGGAATGGGAAGAAAAGTTGTGTTAGAAGAAAAATTAGTGTCTGAACAAGGAGAAAGTTGCGACAATAATGGAGCAAGTGATGAGAGTAAAACTTGCGATAAACAAAGCGTGAGAAAAATTGTGGCCGCTCGTCAAAAGACCTATAGTAAAGCCTGGGTGGAAGAACAGAGCTTAGCAATTCAGCACCAGATTCTTGAGTGTGAAGAGTTTAAGAATGCTTCCGCTATCTTTTGCTATGTGAATTTCGGGAAAGAAGTTGTGACAGTTCCGATTATTGAGGCAGCACTTTCTATGGGAAAACGCGTAGGAGTGCCATTGTGTCTTGGAAAAGGCATTATGGATGTCCATGAGATTACATCGCTTGATCAACTAAAACCTGGTGCATATGGAATTTTAGAGCCAGATGCAAGTACTCCGTTAATTGATGTAAAAGACATTGATTTTGGGATCATCCCTTGCGTATCCTGCAATAAAAAAGGAGAGCGTTTGGGGCATGGCGCAGGCTATTATGACCGCTATCTTAGTAAAGGTAATTTTGTGAAAGCAATTTTATGCTTTGATGAGATGATGGAAGAAGAAATTCCAACCGATGAGCATGATGTGCTTATGGATTATGTAGTATCCCAGAGCGGGATGGTGAAGATCAAATAAGAAGTGAATTGAATGAATTTCAGGAATCTGGTACGCATTTGATCTAAAACTTGAATATGCGTCCAAGAAATCTGGCTTGCTAGGACGCGGATATGATTTTGTTAAAATTTGCGTCCTAGAGTTTGTCGCGATTTAGTACGCGTTTAGTGGGTAAAGACTTATCCGCGTCCATAAGAATCCCTTGTTTTAGTACGCATTTGGATGTAATCGTTGTTATGCGTCCATAAAACCTTAATATATGCTTGTTTTTCAAGTACGCATAATGACGGTAACTCGCCAAACGCGTCCAAGTTTTTGAAAAAGCAAGTACGCGCTATGTTGAAAAATACTATCTGCGTCCCCAAATGGTAGATAACCATGGACGCGAACGAAAGGAAAAAACTATGTGCGTCCCTAAAAGGTGGACAGTCGGGTACGCAAAATAGAAGAAAATACTATACGCGTCCCACAAATCAAGCATGCATTCATTTATCAACTTGCTTTTTTCATATTTGAGTAATAAAAAGAAAAAGTGCCGAGTTTCCTCCAAAACTCGGCACGTATAATATCATATTCAATTCTCGATTCAAATCTGCAAGAATTTCTTATCACCTTCTACATTGCATCAATTCTTTTGCCTACACCTTTAATTGCGAACCATAAAATCGCAAATTCAGCGACTGTAAACGCAAAGCTAATGATTGGGTTTGAAAGAAAGCTTAATCTTGATGCAAAGCATAAGGATTGCGCAAATGCTGGAATCGTTCTTGCCATAATCGCAAAGAGATATAAGTCTCTGAAGCGTAGTTTAATCGGTGAACGCATCGTTGCAATCACTCCGCAAATTGCTAAGAAGATCGCATTATATAAATACTGGAAAATAACTGCGATCGTCGCAGTCACTGCCCCAAAAGCCAGACTCAAATAAAAGTATGGCAGTAGCTTTGAAAGATCCTTGTTTGTAAAATGAACTCCAGCGCCAAGTGAATCAAACTTCAAGTCATAATTTTCTCGTGACATACGGTTGATCATGAGCATATTACTCTCGCTCACAAGCACTTCTACAAGCTTATTTTCATCGATATCCTTCGTCGTAAATTCTTTCACATCACTGTCTGCAACGATTCGAATCGCATTCCCATCGATATCGACTTTGTGCGCAATGGAAAATGTTCCATCTTTGTATTCAAAGGCTGGAAGAGTTTCCTCGATAAAATGCTTTGGTCCTCCGATACTTACGGCAAATCCAACTGTCGGAATGAAAACCTGAATCGTCGCCATCAAAAGTGCCACAAGAAGCATATATGCAATGATGATACGCTTTTTGATGCCAATCATAGTTTCATATTCGGAAGGCTTCGTAACAGCCGTCACGATCATCTCTTTTAATGTTTTATCATTTCTGTTTGTCATAAATCATTTGCAAATAAATCTTAGTCATACATCTTAGTATACGATGCTGTTTAAGATTTTATCTGCAGTCTCCTTATCTTTTAATACTTCGATGAGCTTACCAGCAAATGGAATTGCAGTGCCCATGCCACGGCTTGTGATGATTTTACCATCTACTGCTACCTGATCATAAATGTAATTTGCACCAGCTTCCACTAATACATTTTCAAAAGAAGGATAGCTTGTTGCTGTTTTTCCGGATAAAATGTCCATATCAGCAAATACACTTGGAGCCGCGCAGATTGCTGCAATATAACGTCCTTCATCTAAGTTTTTGCGAACCATGCTTCGAACACGTTCGTCAGCCTTTAAGTTAAGTGTACCAGGCATACCTCCTGGAAGTACGACCATATCTGGTTCGTCATCAATCACATGATCAATTGTTAAATCTGCAGTTACCGGAATTTTGTGTGCGCCCATGATTGCTGGTGTATCCTGAATAGAAACCATAGTTGTATCAATTTCTGCACGACGAAGTAAATCTACGACTGTTAAACCTTCAATTTCTTCAAATCCGTCTGCTAAAAATACATAAACTTTCATTGTGAATCCTCCTGTTTTTTCTGTGAATTATTCCTATAATAAGCCTAGATTGGGCAAAATTTATTGACAATATAGCTAACTACGATATATTATATCCTATATGATTTACTTTTGGCAAGCAGGATAGGTCTGCCCATCAAAAGGAGGAGGAAAGTTATGGAAATCGAACGCAAATTTTTGATGAAGATGCCACCAAGAAATCTTGGCAGCTATGAATCAGCTCAGATTGAGCAGGCATATCTTTGTACACAGCCTGTCATTCGTATTCGTAAAAAGAATGATCAATATATTCTTACATATAAATCCGTAGGATTATTAGAAAGAGAAGAATTAGAAGTACCTTTAGATGAAAAAAGCTATCAGCATTTATTAAAGAAGTGCGATGGTAACGTAATCACAAAAACCCGTTATTTTATCCCAATCGAAGATGGATTAACCGTTGAAGTAGACATTTTCAAACATGGTTTTGACGGTCTCATCATCGCTGAAGTTGAATTCCCTGATCTTGAAACAGCGACTGCATTCAAACCACCAATCTGGTTAAAGAACGAAGTGACTCAAGATGCACGTTTCCAGAACAGCAACTTATGCCAGATGACAGACAACGAAAGAATTACTATTTTAAGAGAGATTCTTTATAATTAAGATATGAATTAAGACAATAATTTAGGCTGTGCAAGCATTCTTGCACAGCCTTTTATAATCTCAAAATCTTTTTACTCAGTAATGTTAACCCTTTAGGGACGCACATAGTTTTTTCCTTTCGTTCGCGTCCATGGTTGTCTACCCTTTAGGGACGCACATAGTTTTTTCCTTTCATTCGCGTCCATGGTTGTCTACCATTTGGGGACGCAGATAGTATTTTTCAACATAGCGCGTACTTGCTTTTTCAGAAACATGGACGCGTTTGGCGAGTTACCGTCATTATGCGTACTTGAAAAACAAGCATATATTAAGGTTTTATGGACGCGTAACAACGATTGCATCCAAAGTGCGTACTAAAACAAGAAATTCTCAAGGACGCGGATAAGCCATTACCCACTAAACGCGTACTAAATCGCGACAAACTCTAGGACGCAAATTTTAACAAAATCATATCCGCGTCCTAGCAAGCCGGATTTCATGGACGCATATTTTACTTTCTTGCCAAGCGCGTACTGGCACCACGAGAATGTCATAAATTTTAAGTACGCACATGGAAAGAGTTGATCAGGTGCGTACTAATTTCCTAATTCCCAACTTTCCACCCCACCAATCCCTCCCCCACATTTCTTAAGAATTCTGTAAGTTTTCTATCAAACCGTTTGAAAGAAGTTTATAATAGACTTAAACCATCGGAACAAGGAGGCACGAATATGAATCAGACAATTTTAGTAGTCGATGATGACAGGGAAATCGTCGGCGCGATCAAAAAATTATTAGAAATGGAAGGATATCAGGTTCTGACCGCGTATGATGGCTTAGACGCGCTCGAATGCATGATGGATGAGGATGTTCATCTCATTATTCTAGACATCATGATGCCGAAGCTGAATGGTCTGGCTACTTTGATGAAAATCCGCGAGAAAAAGAACATTCCGGTCTTACTTTTATCCGCGAAGACAGAAGAGTCTGACAAGGTGTTAGGACTTTCCATGGGAGCCGATGATTACATCGAAAAACCATATCGTCCGGCAGAGCTAGTGGCAAGAGTAAAATCATCTTTAAGACGCTATCTTCTCTGGTCGAATCAGGTGGATCAAGCAAATGCATCTGCACAGGAGCCGAAGAATACGATCAAAAATGGTGGCCTTGAGTTAAATCTTGATGAAAAGCAGATTTATGTGGATGGGGAAGCGGTAAAACTTACTCCAACGGAATATAAGATTTTGGAACTTCTTATGAAGCATCCGGGAAGAGTATTTTCCGCAGAAGAAATTTATGAGAGAGTCTGGCAGGAACAGGCTTACGCTCCTGAAAACACAGTGATGGTTCATGTTCGTCGTATCCGAGAAAAAATCGAAATCAACCCAAAGGTTCCGAAATATTTAAAGGTGGTGTGGGGAATTGGCTACAAAATGGAAAAGTATCGTTAGACAAATTATAT
>JAZUED010000210.1:0-2026 GCA_045640005.1 Candidatus Fimousia sp. | reverse complement strand
CTAAGTTGTCTTCCTAACCCCGCTTGGCCTCCGACTTAGAAAGAAATCTTAGCTTACGAATTAACAGCACTTGTTCATGGTAAAGAAGAAGCTGACAAAGCAATCAAAACTGCTCGTTCCTTATTCGGTGGCGGCGGTGATGATGCTGATATGCCATCCACAACAATTTCTGCTTCCGATTTAACAGACGGCGAAATCAACATGATGGATCTTATGATGATCTGTGGTCTTGTAAAATCCAAATCCGAAGCAAGACGTTTAATCACTCAGAATGGTGTTGCAGTTGACAATGTAAAGATCAACATGAATACTGTTATGATTGGTGAAGATAAATTAAAAGAAGGAATCGTAATCAAGAAAGGTAAAAAAGTTTACCACAAAGCAATTCTTGGATAGGAAGGCATCGTGAAACGATTATTAAAAAAACTAATATATAGTGTATTTGTTTTTCTGTTTATAACCGGAGTGTCCACATCCTGCACCAAAGCTGCGACTCCAAAGTTAGATAACACTTATGTCGCAGTTGCGATTCAGGAGAATACGACCGTCTCTTTAAATGGGGTTTCAAAGAAAGCATCCATCGTATCGGATGCTTCTCTTAAAAAGAAGAAAAAGACAAAGAAAGTCATTTACTGGGCTGTCAAAAGTCCGGTTACCGCATCCATTACAGCCAGCAAAAATAAGGTAACGATTACCGGCCAGAAGGATGGAACAACAACAGTAAAGGCAAAATATAATGGGAAAACATACAGCATTGCTGTAAGGGTTCATACACCAGAAGAAAGTATATCCGCAAAGCCTGTTGATCTTACTTTGACAAAAGAGATTCCATCTTACTGGAAAGATGAGCTTGATGATAGCGCTTCTAGAGCAAATGGAAGAATTGAGAAAGGCATAGCTAACTTTTTCTATATCACAGACACTCACTGGGGTGCAAATACGAAAAACTCACCTGCTATGATTGACCTTTTATCAGATAAACTAGGTATTCCATTAACAATCTGTGGTGGGGATGTCATCAATGGAACTTATGAAAATTCAAAAGAAGGTCAGGCAGAACTTGAAAGTTTCTACAATGCTTTCAAGAACGTAAAGATCTTCTCAGCAATTGGCAATCATGATAAAAACAGCCATAGCAAATCAGTTCCAGCATCTGCACATTTAAATAATTCCTTAGTTTATGATATTATGCTCAAGCAGGTGGAAGACTTTGGAACAACCAGTAAGAATTTAAATTACGCATATACAGACGACACAGACAATAAGGTTCGATACATTTCTTTTTACTATGATCAGACACATCCATCCGTTTACACAAAAGCAACGGAAAAATGGATTGATAAACGAGTAAAAGAACTGAACAAGGACTGGACTGTAATCTTAATTTCTCATGCTTACTGGAAATATGCAAAAGCCGGAAAATCCTGCAAGGTTCCTGCAAAATCCAGTGAAATTGCGAAACATATGCTCAGCCTTCAGAAAAACTCTAAGGCAACAATCGCTGCATGGATGGTTGGTCACAACCACCGCGATATGTCTACTACTCTTACCGATGTCAGTGGTACAAATCGTCTGAATATCATTTCCACAAACTGTGATGCATTCGAAAAGAGTGAGATTCAGGGTGGAATTACGATGAAAAAAGGAACCACATCTGAACAGGCTTTTGATATCGTTCAGATTGATACCATTAATAAACGACTCCACATGATTCGTGTTGGAGCCGGTGAAGACAGAGATTTTTATTATTAGTTCTAATATAGAAATTATATTATAAAATTTCGTATCTTATGGAATGCAAAGCATTATAAAAGGGCCTTGTGCTAAATGATTTTAGCACAAGACCCTTATTTTTTTAAACCTGACGAGAAGCCTTCTTACTTTCTAAATGAGATACAATCATTGTACAGCTTGCATCACCGGTAATATTTACTACGGTTCTACCCATATCAAAGATTCGGTCCACACCTGCAACTAACGCAATACCATCAACAGGAAGCCCTACGGATGTAAGTACCATGGCAAG
>JAZUED010000209.1:0-3624 GCA_045640005.1 Candidatus Fimousia sp. | reverse complement strand
TATAAAGCAGAATCTGCGGATGAACATACAACAGTAGCAATCGTTAAAGGCGATTCTACAAAAGTAGAAGATGCTAAAGATTTATTAGTAAATGGTCCTAAGAATGAAATTTACCTTCGTAAAGGCGAAACATTAGTATTCAATGCAACTACAGAGCGTCAGGTTCAGGTTGGATTAAAGACAGTTAACGGAGCTACATCCTACAGCATTAATGGTGGAAATGATAAGAACATTAAATCCAGTACAGATATGTTCTACGCTATCAGTAGTGGAAAAACAACGATCACAAATAAGGGTAATAATCTCTTATCCATCACAAAACTGAAAATCTGTGATGCTCCAGAAGCTTCTTTAGCTCCATTATCTGATGAAGATATCATGGAAGCAATCAGCGAAAAATCTGCAGACGCTACATTAGATGTATCTCTTGTAGATTATGCTGGCAAGAAAGTTGCATCCACAAGTCTTTCCGCTACAGGTAAAGTTGGTGCAGATGCTACATTTGCTTCTGAAGATATCTCCGCAGCAGTTGCAAAAGCTATCCCATCCGGATACGCAGTTGCAAAACCAGCTGATATCAAAGACACAACAGTTGCATACGGCGAAGACGGATCCATCAAAGTACTTGTTGGTAAAGTGGCAACACTTAACATCACATACAAATACCTTGGCAAAGCAGTTGGAACAGCTACATTAACAGCCGTTCAGACAAGCTCTGCATCCAAATATACATTCTCTACAACAGAAATCAAAGCAGCAGCTCCAAAAGGCTACAAAGCAATTTCTCTTGCAGGAACAAGTGTAAAATACGGATCTTCCGCTAAGTTAAATGCTACCGTAACAAAGTAATTTCTCGAAGCAGTTACTACATAAACGAAGCATTTACACATAACTGAAAAGAATAATTACACCCTTGGGTAACGTAAAAGTTATCCGAGGGTGTTTTTTTGATGTTATAGGAAACTTCGTTTCCTATAACATCAAAAACGCTCCGCGAGAATGCGACCCATGCGGAGCGGAACATGCACTTGCGTGCCCGCATGGGCGCACAAAGAGTCACTTTGTGACTCTTTGTTCTTGTGAGATATGGTCGTGCGTAAACACTGTGTAGTGCACTTGCCACCTACAAAACGAAAGGCTATAATTAAGATATCTTGCAGAGATGTAGTACACATTGAGAAAAGAAAGAATAATAAATAGAGAGGCAAAACAACTATGGCAACAGATTTATTCAAAGACTTGAAAAAGAAATACACAACGGAGGAAGCAAAGAAAGCAATTGATGCGATTTTGAAAAAGACCGATAAGAGCTGTGCAATTACATTTTTAAAGACTAATTGCGAAATCAAGAATTCCTATAAGGTTAATTCAAAAGATGATTGGTGCATCATCTGCGAAATTATCGCACGTGCTGGCGTAACTAAGCGTGATTATAAGAGCTTGGTAGGCGAGTGGGAAGCGCACAATATTGCTTATAAAGCAAATATTGGCAAGGATCACGCACGCGATGTCAATCTTGATTATGCAAAATCCGGAGATTCCAGAAAAGCTGTGAAAGTGGCAACTAAAATCTTAGCAGTGAATAAATAAGAATCAAAAAAATTATAAAAAGTTAAATTCGATTAACCAAAGAGCTGGTGCACGTATATGCATCAGCTCTTTTATAGTATAGGCAACTTCATTTCCATACCATAAAACGCTCCGTTTGCGATGATTTTTGCATTGTACGAAATAAAAAACAATTTACTCCACTTGAATCATCATGACTATGCTATTCGAATGACACACTTATGACATGCTTTTTGGTAAAATATTACTAATTGAGGAGAACTATAAATTTTCACTTGCACAAAGAGGCAATTAATTTAGAAAAAGGAACAACAAAGGGGATATATTTATGTTAAAAATTATGCAGGAGAAAACGGGATTTCAACATTCCAAGCAGAGCATACTAAGGGCATTGATGCTGTTTGTTTTCGATATAGTGGGGGTATCGGTGGCAATGGTACTGGCATTATTGATGCGTTTTGACTTTTCTTTTACCAATCCAGATTTAACAGGACAATTTGGGGGACAGTTTGTAAAGTTTTATCCATTTGGGTTACTTACAATTCTTTTGGTTTACATATTTTATAGGCTTTATAGTAGCTTATGGCGATTTGTAGGATCTGATGAACTTGTGAGAATTACATTAGCTACTGTAACCGCTGTTATTTTCTGTACGGTAGAGTTGCTTGTATTTGGCATTCATCTTCCTAGAAGTTATCCATTCTTTTTGGCGATGCTTTTATTATTTATCACTGGTGGAATCCGTTTTTTTTATCGATTCGCCAGAGAATATCGAAAGAGATGGAATAAACAGGGGAATCAGATTCCAACTATGATTATCGGGGCAGGAAGAACGGGAGCAATGCTTGTCAGTGAGATGATTAGTAATCCGGAATGTGAGAATGTAGCTTTATGTATGATTGATCAGGATAAAGCGAAGATTGGACGAAATCTTCATGGAGTACCAATTGTTGGTGATGATGCTTATATCGAAGAAGCAGCACAGCGATTCGGAATCAAAGAGATTATTCTTGCACTTCCGACAACCGATGCAAAACATAGAAAAGAAATTATTGAAATCTGCAAGAAAACGCATGCAAAAGTAAAAAGCGTGCCAAGTATGGAACAGATTCTGAATGAAGAAGTAAAGGTGTCCAGATTTAAAGAGATTGAATTAGAAGATCTTTTAGGCCGTGATGTGAATGTAGCAGATAATGAAAAAGTAGATGCCTACATCAAAGATCAGATTGTTATGGTAACTGGTGGGGGCGGATCTATCGGTTCTGAGCTTTGCCGTCAGATTGCAAAACATGGTCCAAAACAGCTCATTATCATTGATAACTACGAGAATAATGCTTATGCAATTCAGATGGAGCTCATTAAGAAGTATCCAGAGCTTGTTCTTAAGGTGCTTATTTGTACTGTTCAGAATCGTAAGCGCATTCATAACATTTTCCAGGAATATAGACCAGATGTTGTATTCCATGCAGCAGCGCATAAACATGTGCCACTCATGGAAGATTCACCATGCGATGCTGTACGAAATAACTGCGTTGGCACTTATAATGTGGCAAGCGAAGCAGGAATCTCGGGCGTAAAACGTATGGTACTGATTTCCACAGACAAAGCCGTTCGTCCAACCAACGTTATGGGCGCAACCAAGCGAATCTGTGAGAAAGTTATCCAATATAACAATGCCAGATTTCCAAATACAGAATATATGGCCGTTCGTTTTGGTAACGTATTAGGGTCAAATGGTTCCGTAGTCCCATTATTTAGAAGACAGATTGCGGTAGGTGGTCCAGTTACTGTTACACATCCGGATATCATAAGATACTTCATGACAATTCCAGAAGCAGTAAGCCTTGTATTAGAAGCCGGCTCCTATGAAGCAGGTGGGAATATCTTCTTACTTGATATGGGAGAACCAGTTAAGATTCTTGATATGGCAGAAAACTTAATACGTCTGTCTGGATTTGAGCCATACAAAGACATCGATATTCAGTTTACAGGGTTACGTCCTGGAGAAAAATTATATGAAGAACTTCTGATTGATGAAGATAACCTCTTAGAAAC
>JAZUED010000208.1:0-6956 GCA_045640005.1 Candidatus Fimousia sp. | reverse complement strand
TAATCGTGACTCCACCTGGATTTTGCGCAATGCGCGATGCTGACACGATCATCGGTTTTTTAGAAGCACATGAAGTAAGCCGTATGGATCTTATCAACAACAGAATCCGTATGGATATGGTAAAACGTGGTGATATGTTATCCAAAGAAGATGTTATCGATATCTTAGCAATCGATTTAATTGGTATTGTTCCAGATGACGAAAATATCGTTGTTTCTACAAACCAGGGTGAACCATTAGTTGGTTCCGGTTCTCTTGCTGGAAAAGCTTATGCAAATATCTGTAAGAGAGTAGTTGGAGAAGATGTACCATTTATGGAATTCCCAACAGATGGTTTCTTCGCAAGATTAATGAAAGCAATCAGAGGCTAAAAAAGGGGGACAATAAGATGGGATTTTTTGATAACTTTTTTAAGAAAAAAGGATCTAGTGAAGTAGCAAAAGACAGATTAAAGTTTGTACTTGTATCTGATCGTACAGTATGTTCTCCTGAAATTATGGAAAGAATTAAAACAGATATCATTGAAGTAATCACAAAATATGTAGAAATTGACCCAACTGGTCTTGATATTCAGATTACTCAGACAGAAACAGAGGAAGGAAGCGGCAAAAAAGTTCCAGCACTTTATGCCAATATTCCAATCACAAGAGTAAAATAAAGGGTGACTTTTATGATTCGTAAATATGATCTGAAGGATTTTAATATTCGTCTGCTCCTTACTGTTTGGTTATTAAGCGGACTGGGTATTATCTTTATCAACAGTGCGAATCCGGCATTTACAAATAAACAGCTTTTTGGTGTTGTTTTATGTTCTGTATTTATGCTGGTTCTTGCATTTATTGATTACAACTTCATATCGGATAATCTGATTGTCATATATATACTAAACATTATCCTGCTCCTGCTTGTATTAGTCGCAGGAAAGTCGGTTAATGGAGCACAGAGATGGCTTGCCTTTGGTGGATTTACGTTCCAGCCGTCAGAAACCTGTAAGATTACCCTGGTACTGACTGCTGCAAAGTTTATTTCTGCTCATGAGGATGATTTTAATGACTTTAAGACGCTGGCAAAATTAGCCGGACTTTGTCTGGTTCCAATGCTTTTGGTTGTCAAGGAACCGGATTTGTCAACAACGCTTGATGTAACTTTTATTCTATGTGCAATCGTATTTATCGGAGGAATCAGTGTACGATTAGTCGGATGGATGATTGCAATAGGAATTCCGGTATTTGTAGCATTTATCTGGTATATTCAGACCCCTGGACAATTCTTATTAAAGGATTATCAGGTGACTCGTATTATGTCATTTATCAATCCTGCAAAATATGCTTCAACGACCGCTTATCAGACGAATAACTCGATTATGGCCATTGGTTCCGGTCAGTTATTTGGAAAGGGACTAAATGCCAATACAATTTCTGATGTAACGGTAACGGTTCGTGATACGGGTCTTGTATCAGAACAGCAGACAGACTTTATCTTCTCCGTAATCGGTGAAGAATTTGGTTTCATTGGAAGTGTAATTGTTATTGGATTATTAGCCTTTTTAATGGTACAATGTATATTAGTAGCAAAGAGAGCGAGTGACATGAATGGAAGACTCATTGCAGCAGGTGTGGCAGCATTGAACGGTTTACAGTCTTTTATTAACATTGGTGTTGCAACCGGTACACTTCCAAACACTGGTGTACCATTACCACTGATTAGTTATGGTTTAAGTTCGTGTCTTAATATTATGATTGGAATTGGACTGGTACTGAATGTCTCGCTCCAGAGCAATAAGTATTTATAAGTGAAACGCATAGACATTGATAAGAAATGGGGGACATGGCTATGAACATTGGGTTAGTTGCGCATGATACTAAGAAAGCACTTATGCAGAATCTTTGTATCGCCTATAGAGGGATTCTCTGTAAGCATGAACTGTATGCAACAGAAACAACGGGATATCTCATTGAAGAAGTAACAAATTTGAACGTTCATAAATATCTGGCAGGACATTTTGGGGGTTCACAGCAGTTAGGTGCTCAGATTGAACACAATCTGATCGATATGGTTATTTTCTTACGAGATCCTGATGCAAAAACAAAAAAAGATAATAATGTATATAATGTGTTAGCTCTTTGTGACAAACACAATATTCCATTTGCTACAAACTTAGCTACAGCAGAGCTTTTGGTAATGGCACTTGACAGAGGTGATCTTGATTGGCGAGAAATGTACAAATAAATAAACGTTTTTTGGCATGGATTCTGTCCGCAGTTTTATTGATGAGCGCAATACCAACTGTTCCGGTGCGTGCTGCCGAGAAGTATGATACTCATTTTGAGAAATCCATGATGAAGATGTTAGATCAGTATTATGGGACAAAGCTTCATGGACTTGGTAATGAAGCAGTTGTTGTAGCAGATTCTGATGACCACACATTTTCATCTGAGGTTGATTCTGCTTTGTTGATTGATATTACAAACAATAAACTCATTGCAGCACAGGATTCACTGAAAAAAGTATATCCAGCCAGTACAACGAAAGTACTTACTGCGCTTATTACATTAGAAAACTGTGATTTATCCGAAACAGTGAAGTTGAAGAATAATATCAAGTTTAAAGAAGGCGGTGTTGTAGCAGTTGGATTTAAAAAGGGTGATGTGGTTAAGATTGAAGGTCTTTTGAATGCTTTATTAGTTGAGTCTGCTAATGATGCAGCAGTTGCATTAGCGGATTATATAGCAGGATCCGAGAAAGCATTTGCCAAGATGATGAATAAAAGAGCGAAGGAGCTTGGTGCAACCCATTGTAACTTTGTTACTTCGAATGGTCTTCATGAAGACAATCATTATATCACAGCCTATGATATGTATCTGATTTTTAAAGAGGCAATCAAGCACGATGTCTTTTTAGATATTTGCGAAAAAGCAAATTATACATTAAATTACGAAACAGCAGCCGGCATTCCATGGAGTGTTCCGATGGATACTACCAATCATTATATTTCCGGTGATTATGCTCTCCCTGATGATATTTTTATGATCGGAGGAAAGACCGGAACAACGAATAAAGCAGGTTCCTGTTTGGTTATTTTGACAAAAGATAGTAAAGGAACGCAATATATTTCCCTTGTCTATGGTGGTAAGACAAAAGATATTCTTTACAACACCATGACGGACTTATTGGAAAACACTCATAAAAAGTAGTTGTTATTTTGTGGGTCATATTGTACAATATATATAATAAAAATTTCTTTCTAAGGAGGAGAGATAATATGGTCGAAATTATTTCAGGCGTAAAAGGAAAAGGTAAAACAAAGGTTTTAATCGAAAAGGTTAACGAAGCATCTAAAGTTGCTGAAGGTAATATCGTTTATATCGATAAGAACAATAAAAAGATGTACGAATTAAACAGAGACATTCGTTTCATCGTTTCTGCTGAATATGGAATCAAAAACACAGATATGTTCCTTGGTTTCTTATGTGGTATCTTATCTCAGAACTATGATATCGAAAAAATCTATTTAGAAAGTTTCCTTACAATCGCTAATCTTGATGAAAGCGATGACGCTGCTGTTGAAGCTACTGTAAGTGCAATCGAAAACATCTCCAAAGAATTCGAAGTTGATTTCGTAATCAGCGCTTCCCGTGACAAAGCTGACATGCCAGAAAGCATCCAGGGTCTTGTTACTGTAGCATTATAAGAAATAAGAAATTATAGAAGGAACTGTCACTTGGTGATGGTTCCTTTTTAAATATACAGGAAATTGCTTTGCAATTTCCTGCATATCAAAACACTCCGTGGGATGCGCACCTCGCGGAGTGGTAGTTAATGCTTCGCATTCCGCTCGGGCGCGAAGTGTGCGAAGCACACTTTTTTAATATACAGGAGAATTATATGCCATATTATTATCCATATTCACAGTATCTGAAAAATAAATATGGAGAAAAAGTATATAAGCTGCCCGTGAATCTTCCGGTGGGATGTCCAAACCGCATGGATGGAAATCATGGGTGCGATTTTTGTGCGGATGTGGGAACCGGATTTGAAGCAATGTCGAATAAAAAGAGTGTGATCGATCAGTTAGAAGAGACGAAAGTACGCATTGAAAAACGCTATCATGCTCACAAATTTATTGCATATTTTCAAAACTATACGAATACATTTTTAAGCCTTGAACGATTCAAGGGATATATTAGAGAGGCACTTCTTTGCAAAGATCTTGTAGAAATTTCTATTTCTACCCGTCCGGACTGTATTAAAAAAGAATACCTGGATTTTCTTATGGAAGTGTATGAGGAAACAGGGGTTGAGATTAATATTGAACTTGGATTACAGACTGTCAATTATAAAACCTTACAGTCGATTAACCGTGGACATGGATTAGCGGAATTTATCTCTGCAGTTATGCAGATTAAGGCATATCCATTTACAATCTGTACACATATGATTTTAAATCTTCCGGGTGATGAACTGGCTGATGCAGTAGAAGGAGCCAAGATTTTGTCTGCGCTTGGCGTAGATATCGTAAAACTTCATTCCTTATATCTGCCAAAAAATTGCAGGTTGTATGAAAAATACATTGATGGTACAATTACTCTGTGTGATAAAAAGGAATACCTTGACCGTTTGACGGAATTTATTGCTTTTGTATCACCGGATATCGTCATTGAACGATTATTCAGCCGTGTTCCAGAGGAATATTCGGTATTTTCCAACTGGGGAACCAGCTGGTGGAAGCTTCGTGATGAATTCGAAGCTTTGATGGATGAAAAAGGATACGAGCAGGGATGTAAATATCATTATTTATACGGGGCTGCTCTTGATCGTTGGGAGTTAGAATAATGGCAAAACGCAGAAAACCAAAGCGTAAATTGAATATCAATATGAGAAATCTGGTTTTTCTTGTGATCCTCATTTACATTGGAGTCCATCTTATTACCTTTGTATTTAAGACAAGTATCGATGTATATGAAGTGAAGAATGGAAGAATCGCAAATACAAAGAATCTTACCGGAGTGGTAGTCCGTGAAGAAAAACTAGTAAAAGCCGATGGAGATGGCTATATTACCTTTTTTGCACCGGATCAGTCCAAGGTACACAATGGGGAGATTGTATATACCTTAGATGAAGATGGAAGAATCAAGGAATATATTTCTGAACAGATTAGTGCAGAGAAAAAGACAAAGAAAAAGAATATGAAAAAGGTTGCCGGGATCATTGAAGAATTTCAGGCTGGCTTTAGCAGAGAGGATTTTGATTCTGTCTATACAACAAAACAGAAGTTAGAAAACACTGTTTTAAACACGAACGAAGAATACATTCAGGAAGCATTGGTGAAGTTCCAGGAAGAAGACCAGGGAGAAACACATGCTTATGAGATTGGTAAGTGTAAGGAAAGCGGTGTCTTATCCATGAATGTGGATGAGTTTAAAAAACAGAAATTATCCCAGGTTAAAATTGCTGATATTAAGAAAGATTCCTATCATCAGAAACGTTTGATGTCGAATGCAATTGTTAAGCAGGGAGATGTTATTTACAGACTTGTTACAAGTGAAAACTGGGGCATGGTTGTGGAACTTACTAAGAATCAGTACAAAGAGCTTAGTAAGATGCAAACCGTCAAGGTAACATTTGCCCAGAATAATGTAAAGTGTAATGCTGGAATTACTTGCCGCAAGGAAGGAAGAAAGTATCTGGCTGAACTTAGTTTTAATAAGTTTATGATCCGATTTATCAATGATCGATTCTTGGATGTGGAATTATCACTTGATGAAACTTCCGGATACAAGATTCCAAAATCAGCAGTGAAAGAAGATGAATTCTACAAAATTCCTAAGAGCTATCTCATTCAGGGTGGTAACTCAAAGGATAAGACCATCTTAGTGAAGGGGCCTAGAGATAAGAAAGCATATACTTTAGAAGGTGTAGACTTCTATACTTTTGCAGATTCAAAAGACGATTTCTTTATCCGTAAGAAGGATATCAAGAAAAAGACCATTGTTTTATCAGAAGATGGTAAATTAGGTCAGATTGTTCTTGATGAGACAGTGAAGAAGCCAATCGTATTCTGTGTGAATGAAGGTTACGCAGAAATGAGAATTGTAGATATTATCGGAAAAGAAGATGATTATTATCTGATCAAGACAAACACACCGGATGGTGTTAATATCTCTGATCATATTGCTGCAGATTATAAAGATGTGAATGAAAGTCGAATTATATATTAATCAGGAGTAGGATAGATGTTAAAAGAAAATTATGACCAGGTGGCAAAAAAGGTGGAAGAAGCCTGCATGCGCGCTGGCAGAAACAAAGAAGAAGTAACGATCATTGCAGTGAGCAAGACAAAACCGCTTGCGAATGTAGTGGAATTACAGTCTCATGGAGTTATGGACTTTGGTGAAAACAAAGTGCAGGAATTATGCTCTAAATATGAAGAGATTGAAAAACCTGTAAAATGGCATCTCATTGGCCATTTGCAGACTAATAAAGTAAAATACATTGTGGATAAAGTTGAACTCATTCACTCTGTGGAATCCTTAAAGCTTGCAAAGCAGATTAGCAAGGAAGCAGTGAAAAAGGATGTAACCGTACCTGTATTAATTCAGGTGAATGTTGCGAATGAAGATACCAAATTTGGTCTTGAAACAGAAGAAGTAGTTGCCCTTGTAGAAGAAGCTTCAAAGCTTCCAAATATCAAAATTAAAGGGCTTATGACCATCGCACCATTCGTAGATGATCCGGAAGATAACCGTATCTATTTCAGAGAACTCAAGCAATTATTTATTGACATCAAAGAAAAAAATATCGATAATGTAGATATGGAAATTTTATCTATGGGCATGACAGGTGACTATGAAGTTGCAATTGAAGAGGGAGCAACGATGGTACGTGTTGGAACCGGTATTTTTGGTGCCCGTAATTACAATATTTGAGAAGAATAATCGTTTTTCTGGAGGTTTTTA
>JAZUED010000207.1:0-3396 GCA_045640005.1 Candidatus Fimousia sp. | reverse complement strand
TCAACGTACACTTTGGTTTAATCAACCCACCAGCTGGTATCGACGTAACAATGATCGCTCCTAAAGGACCTGGTCACACAGTACGTTCCGAATATCAGGCAGGCAAAGGTGTTCCTTGTCTCGTAGCTGTAGAACAGGATTACACAGGTAAAGCTCAGGATATCGCACTCGCTTACGGTTTAGGTATCGGCGGCGCTAGAGCTGGTGTTCTTGAAACTAACTTCCGTACAGAAACAGAAACTGACCTTTTCGGTGAACAGGCAGTTCTTTGTGGTGGTGTTTGTGCATTAATGCAGGCTGGTTTCGAAACATTAACAGAAGCTGGTTATGACCCACGTAACGCATACTTCGAATGTATCCACGAAATGAAACTTATCGTTGACCTTATCTACCAGTCCGGTTTCGCTGGAATGAGATACTCCATCTCCAACACAGCTGAATACGGCGATTACATCACAGGACCAAAAATCATCACAGAAGATACTAAGAAAGCTATGAAGAAAGTATTATCCGATATCCAGGATGGTACATTTGCAAAAGACTTCTTATTAGACATGTCTGCAGCTGGTGGTCAGGCTCATTTCCGTGCTATGCGTAAATTAGCTTCCGAACATATTTCTGAAAAAGTTGGCGAAGATATCCGTAAACTTTACAGCTGGAACAACGAAGAAGATAAGTTAATCAACAACTAATCTTCCTCATAATATGAAAGATTTAGAGCTCATAATGAAAATTATGAGCTCTTTTTTTAGCATTAATAAATTTTATAGTTTTTATCAATCTTTTGTAGTATAATAGTCTAGATAATATGAATTTCTACGTTTATTTAGGAGGAACATATGAGACATTTAATGAGCCCTCTCGATTTTACAGTCGAAGAATTAGATGAATTAATTGAAGTAGCCCAGGATATTGAAAAAAAACCTGATAAATATGCACATGCATGTACAGGTAAAAAGCTTGCTACCTGTTTTTATGAACCAAGTACTCGTACAAGATTAAGTCATGAAGCAGCAATGCTTAATTTAGGCGGTAGTGTTATGGGATTCTCTGATGGTGAATCTTCATCCGCTAAAAAAGGCGAAAGTGTTGCAGATACTATTCGTACTATTTCCTGTTACGCTGATATTTGTGCGATGAGACATCCAAAAGAAGGTGCACCAATGGTTGCTGCAAAGCATTCCAGAATTCCAGTAATCAACGCAGGCGATGGTGGACATCAGCATCCAACTCAGACATTAACAGATTTACTTACAATCAAATCTGAGCTTGGTCGTTTAGGCGACATCACAATCGGTGTATGTGGAGATTTAAAATTCGGACGTACTGTACATTCCTTAATCCACGCACTTGTTCGTTATGATAATATTCGTTTCATCCTTATTTCACCAGAAGAATTAAAGGTTCCAGACTACATTCGTGAAGATGTATTAGATAAAACAGGAACACCATATGAAGAAGTAGTAAAATTAGAAGAAGCACTTCCAGAACTTGATATTCTTTATATGACTCGTGTTCAGAAAGAACGTTTCTTTAATGAAGATGATTACTTAAAAATGAAAGATTTCTACATCTTAAACGCAGATAAGATGAAGCTTGCTAAAGAAGATATGGCTGTTATGCATCCACTTCCTCGAGTAAATGAAATCTCTGTTGACGTTGATAACGATCCTAGAGCTGCTTACTTCAGACAGGCACAAAACGGCGTTTACATTCGAATGGCATTAATTCTTAAGTTATTAGAAATCACGGTGTAAAAGGAGATGAACGTTATGAAAAATACATTAAGAGTTGGAAGTATTGAAGAAGGATTTGTACTTGATCATATTGAAGCTGGCAAGAGCATGGATATTTACAAATATCTTCATTTAGATGAGTTAGAATGCTGTGTTGCGATCATCAAAAATGCAAAGAGCAAAACTATGGGCAAAAAAGATATTATGAAGATCGAATGTCCAATTGATGACATGGATTTAGATGTTATCGCATTTATCGATCATAATATTACTGTTAACATCATTAAAAATGCAGAAGTAGTAGAAAAGAAAGTATTACGTCTTCCTAAGAAGATTAAAAATGTAATTAACTGTAGAAATCCTCGCTGTATCACATCCGTTGAACAGGAATTAGAACAGGTATTTGTTCTTACAGACCCTGAAAAGATGACATATCGTTGTGAATACTGCGAAGAAGCATATCGTGGCAGACTTGCTAAAAATAAATAGATTCAAATATTATTAATAGTATTATATAGGAAGGTTGAAAATTATGAATTTAAAAGGACGTCATTTCCTGACATTAAAAGATTTCACACCAGAAGAAATCATTTACCTGCTTGATCTTTCCGCTGACTTAAAAGCAAAGAAGAAGAGCAGAACTCCAATTAAAAACTGGGAAGGACAGAATGTAGCATTAATCTTTGAAAAGAACTCTACAAGAACACGTTGTTCTTTTGAAGTAGCTGCACATGATATGGGTATGGGAACAACATACTTAGACCCAAAGAGCTCCCAGATTGGTAAGAAAGAAAGTATTGCAGATACAGCTAGAGTATTAGGTCGTATGTTTGATGGTATCGAATATCGTGGATTTGAACAGACAATCGTAGAAGAACTTGCTAAATATGCTGGAGTACCTGTATGGAATGGTTTAACAAATGAATTCCACCCAACTCAGATGCTTGCTGACATGTTAACAGTAAGAGAACATTTTGGTAAATTAAAGGGCTTAAAGCTTGTATACATGGGTGATGCAAGATACAATATGGCAAACTCTTATATGGTAGTTTGTTCCAAATTAGGTCTTGATTTTGTTGCATGTGCACCAAAAGAATATTTCCCAGATCCAGAATTAGTTAAGATCTGTGAAGGATATGCAAAAGAAGCTGGATCCACAATTACATTAACAGAAGATGCTATGGCTGGTTCTAAAGATGCGGATATTATCTGTACAGATGTTTGGGTATCCATGGGTGAACCAGATGAAGTATGGGAAGAACGTATCCGTGATTTATCTCCATACAAAGTTACTATGGACATCATGAAAAATGCAGGCGAACAGGCAATTTTCTTACATTGTTTACCAGCATTCCATGATTTAAAAACAGTCATCGGTAAAGAAATGGGTGAACGTTTCAACTTTACAGATATGGAAGTAACTGATGAAGTATTTGAAAGCCCACAGTCTAAAGTATTTGACGAAGCAGAAAACCGTATGCATACAATAAATGCGGTTATGGTTGCAACAATGCCAGAATCTTAATTTGTTTTGCAACCAGGTCAAATGTAATTGAATTAAATAGTAGATAACAATAAGAGCATGTAGATTCTAAAATGTTTCTACATGCTCTTTTATTTTATTAGAAATAAAACTCCTTGAACATTTAAAATCGATATA
>JAZUED010000206.1:0-5326 GCA_045640005.1 Candidatus Fimousia sp. | reverse complement strand
ATTCCTACGTAAACTGTGTTATAATTCATTTGATGACCTCCCTTTGTATGCGGTAATCCCTGTTTATATTGTCTTGACAACTTTATTATACAGGTAAATCCACGTTGCTACAAAGTGGAGGTCATTACATATTGTCTATTTAGGATTCTTTATCGAAAAATCCTTTGATATATTTTAGTGCTTCAACACGGAGTTTATCATTATCCTTAAAATCAAATTCCATGTTAAGAACACCATCAAAATCTGTTTCACTTAAAGCTGTCATCGCGGCATCAAAATCAATCACGCTGTCAAATGGATTGATTCTGGCTTCTCCTGAAATATCAATCTGCGGAATCTTACTTCCATATTTTTTGATTACAGCACAAATATCTTCCTTTTCATAATACATATGCATGGTATCCAAATACATAACCAGATTATCGCGGTTCAAGCGTGCAAGATAATCTTCCATTTCGGGAATCTTATTACAACAGTCGGATTCAAGATAATCGATCAATTCAAGAATAACTCTCACACTACAAGCCTTTGCATAGTCACAAACTTCCGCAAGACTCTTTTCAAACTGCTGATGGTATAATTCAGGTGTCCCTGCATCCGATGTACGGCCACGAACTGCGCCAATTACTAAATCTGCACAATCTAATTCCGCACAAACCTCTACCAGTTCGCAAAGACTAGCAACACACTTCTTTCTGTTCGCTTCATCATCAGAGCCCATACTGTAATTTTCAACACTGTAAATCTGGCCTGTTGCAAGGGCATTAACAAATAACCCATATTCTTTAAGTAAAGTTTTTAATGCTGGAATGTCATAATCTGAAGGGGATGCAATGGTAAGCTGAACGGCATCATATCCACAATCCGCTGCCATTTTAATTGCAACTTCAGGGCCTTCAGATGTGATTGCAGTACCACATTTTAGAATTCCGTTAGTGATAATTGTACTGTAAATCATGATCATATCTCCTTATAACGTATCTACATTTTAATTATTATAAGATTATAATATCATTCATTATGAATACTGTACAATGCATAATCATCTAAATCTATTGCCTGATATAAAAAGAGCGTATTAGACTATCTTTGTTCAATTGATTCAGATGATCGGTAATGGACTTTATTAAAAAATGTTTCGTAAAAGTTTTCGTAGGTTTTCGTTGAGTAAAGAATAGTCATCCTATAAAATATAATTAGATTAAAATAATAGGGAGGCTGCCATGAACATATTTAAAGGATTTCAAAAAGGTGTAAATTTAGGCGGATGGATCTCTCAGTTTGCTGAGTATGATACAGAACATTTTGAAACATTTATCACAGAAAAAGATATTGAATATATTGCAAGTCTTGGTTTTGACCATGTGCGTGTACCGGTAGATTACAATGTATTAGAAGATGAAGAAGGTACTCCAATTGAAAGCGGATTTGGATATTTGAAGAATTGTTTGTCCTGGTGTCAGAAATATGATCTTCATATGTTAATTGACTTGCATGAATGCTTCGGCTATTCTTTTGACCCATTAAAAGTAGATATGGATCGTAAAAAGTTCTTTTATGATGAAGCACTTCAGGCTCGTTTTATGAAATTATGGGCAAAAATTGCAGAAACATTTAAAGATTACCCAGAGACCGTTGCATTTGAACCATTAAATGAGGTAACACTTTATGAAGTAAAAGATGCATGGAATGAGATTGTTCGAAGATATATCGAGATGATTCGTTCTATTGCACCAGAAACTTATATTGTTATTGGTGGTGTTGTATACAATCATGTTACAAGCGTGCCATTACTTGATCCACCATACGATGATAAGGTAGTTTATAATTTCCATTGCTATGAACCATTCTTATTTACTCATCAGGCTGCTTATTGGGTGGATTATATGCCTGCAGATTTTCGTATCGACTACCCACTGCCAATTGACGAATACCGTAAGATCAGCGTTGAGCAGTTTGGTATGAATGACGGCGTAACATTTGACGAACGAGTAACGAAATTTGGTCCGGAATTTTTTGAATTAATCTTCACAGATGCGATCAAGACTGCTGAAAAATATGATGCGGCTCTTTATTGTGGTGAATATGGTGCCATTGATTTGGCAAATAATGCCGGAAAGCTTCGTTGGTTACAGGACATCCATAAAGCATTCGAAAAATATGGTATCGGACATGCATTGTGGAATTATAAAGAAAAAGATTTCGGTCTTGTGGATGAACGATTCAAAGAAATCAAAGATGAATTTATTAAAATTGTATAAGTTTAGATAGGAGAAGACGAATATGAACGAAACATTAAAAGTACTTGAAACAAGAAGAAGCTGCAGAAAATTCAAACCAGATATGGTTGAAAAAGAAAAATTAGATGCGATCCTTAAGGCAGGAACATTTGCTCCATCCGGAATGGGAAGACAGAGTGCGATCATCATTGCTGTGACAGACAAAGAAGTTCGTGATCAGCTCGCTAAGGAAAATGCTGCCATCATGGGCGTAGATATGGATCCATTTTATGGGGCTCCAGTAATCCTTATTGTATTAGCAAATAAAGATATCGTAACTTATCAGTATGATGGATCTCTTGTAATGGGCAATTTATTAAATGCGGCAGAAAGCCTTGGCGTAAACGGAATCTGGATTCACAGAGCAAAAGAAGAATTTGAATCTGATTTCGGCAAAGACATTCTTGCAAATCTTGGCATTGAAGGTAATTACGAAGGAATTGGTCATTGTGCATTAGGATATGCAGCAGACGAAATTCCAGCAGCAGTAGCAAGAAAAGAAAATTACGTATATTATATTTAGTTTCAACTTGAATTTTTGGGCGGCAGGCGTTATGCTTGCCGTGTTTTTTTGATATAATACCCTTAGAATAATTAGGAATCATTCAGGAGGATAAAATTATGCCAGGACCAGGGGGCGGACGAAATTCTTTAGGACCGAGAGGATTTTTAACCGAAGACGAAAAAAAGAATATGCCGAAAGTGACAAAGAAGCTTTTAGGCAGAATTCTATCTTATTTAAAACCATATTGGGTACAGTTTGTATTTGTTTTTATAGCGATTTTATTATCCGCGTGTATCGGACTTTTTCCATCAATCATTACCGGAAAGATTGTCGATCAGGCATTAGTGGGACAGGATATGAGCCTGCTCATCAGACTTTTATTGATGGCCTTTGCGACAATGGCAGTCAGTCAAATGATTGGCGTGTTAGAAAGCTATATCAATGCATGGATCTCGCAGCGAATCATTTTCGACATGAAAAATCAGATGTATCATCATCTACAGTATATGCCACATTCCTTCTTCACGACAGAAAAACAGGGTGACATCATCACCAGAATGAATACGGATATCAGTGGAGTAAGTACAGTCATCAGTGGCACTCTTTCAAGCATTGTCAGCAATATTGCGACCGTAGTGACTACCTTGGTTGCCCTTCTTACCATGAGCTGGCAGCTTGCAATCGTGGGCATTGCGATTATCCCACTTCTTGTGATTCCGACAAAAAGTGCGGGCAAAAAACGCTGGCAGTTATTATCCGAAAGCCAGGAGAAGAATGATGAGATCAACCAGGTAATCAACGAGACTTTGTCCGTCAGCGGTTCTATGCTGGTGAAAATCTTTACCCGTGAAGAAAAAGAATACGAAAATTTTATTAAGGTCAATGAAGAAGCAACTGCAATTGCTTTAAAAGAAAAGCGCAGCGGCAAATGGTTCATGGTCGTGATGGGCATGTTTAGTCAGGTGGGACCACTTTTAATCTATTTTGTTGGTGGATTGCTCATCATCAATAAATGGGATACGACTCTTTCCGTTGGTACGATTACAGCAACTGTGGCATTAATCAACCGATTATATCGACCAGTGGAATCTCTTCTTAATATTCAGGTTGATTTTACCCGCTCACTTGCACTCTTTACACGTATTTTTGATTATTTTGACCGTGAAAATACGATTGTTTCTCCGGAAAATGGACAGAAACCTGTCGTTGATATGCAGCCAATTGTCTATGACCATGTTTCTTTTGGATACAACAAAGAAAATGTTTTGTTAAAGGATGTGAATTTCACTGTTCCGGGCGGAAAAATGTATGCGATTGTCGGGCCATCTGGTTCCGGAAAGTCAACGGTTGTAAATATGATTCCACGTCTTTACGATGTTTTGGGCGGAAAAGTTACGATTGCCGGTGTGGATGTCCGTGATTTTGATTTGAAATATCTGCGTCAGAATGTAGGCGTAGTAACACAGGAATCCTATCTGTTTAATGGAACAATTTTAGATAACCTTCGCTACGCGAAAGAAGATGCGACCATGGAAGAAATTGAAGAAGCATGTCGCATTGCAAATATTCATGAATATATTAAAAATCAGCCAAAGGGATACTTAACCGAAGTAGGAAACCGTGGGTTAAAGCTTTCCGGTGGAGAAAAACAGCGCCTCTCCATTGCCAGAGTTATCTTAAAGGATCCGAAAATCCTGATTTTAGATGAAGCAACCAGCGCACTTGATTCTATTTCTGAAAATTCGATTCAGGATGCTTTAGAAGCGATGATGGTAGGAAGAACAAGTATTGTCATTGCACATCGACTTTCTACAATACTTAAGGCAGATCAGATTTTAGTTGTAAAAGATGGTGTGATCGCCGAACAGGGAACCCATGAAGAATTACTTGGACTTGGCGGAACTTACCGTGAGCTTTATGAAACTCAGTTTAGACAGGCAATTAATTATGAAAGCGAGCATGGAGCAGGTCTTGATATTCAGGCACTTGCTACAGAATTAGACGTACGTCGAATCCGTGAAGAAGACATTTCGGATGTATACAGACTTTGTAAGACGAACGCAAAGTATTATGAATACATGGGTACGGTTCCAACACGTGAAAGCCTGACGGAAATCATTTCCCAGGTACCGGATGGAGCAGGCAAGAAAGACAAATTCTTTGTAGGCTTTTATGATCATGAAAAACTTTTTGCAGTCATGGATCTGATTACCGGATATCCAGAGAGCGACGATGCATTTATCGGATGGTTTATGGTAGATGCCGAGCTTCAGGGGCAGGGCATTGGTTCACAGATTTTTGCCGATGTGCGTGCCTGTATGAAGGCGCAGGGATATGATTATTTATCTTTGGGCTGTGTCCGTGCAAATGAAGAAGCAATCGCGTTCTGGCAAGGACAGGGATTTGAAGCAACCGGAGAAGTTTATAGTGAAGATGGATATGAAGTGATTCGACTAGCGAGAAGTATTTAGGAGATTGTAAAAAATGAGTTTATTTTATAAGTCGGAGGCCAAGCGGTCTTAGGAAGACAACTTAGTAATTC
>JAZUED010000205.1:0-5811 GCA_045640005.1 Candidatus Fimousia sp. | reverse complement strand
CTTATCAGAAGGTGGCTGCTTCATAGCAACTGCTTCTGTTAAGATTTCATTGAGTACACCTGTCTGAATTCTTAAATTGCAGTTTTCAACAACAGCATCGATAATGTCAAATACTTTGTGCAGTCTCTGACCAGTCTTTGCTGAAATAAATACAAGCTCTGCATAAGGCATATAAGCTAATGTTTCACGAACCTGGTTCGTAAATTTGTAAATGGTTTTGTCATCTTTTTCTACTAAATCCCATTTATTTACGGCAATGATGACACCCTTGCCACGTTCATGGGCGATACCTGCAATCTTAGCATCCTGTTCTGTTACGCCTTCGGTTGCATCAATCATTAAAATGGCAACGTCACAACGTTCAACCGCTGCAACGGTACGAATGATACTGTATCGTTCAATCTCTTCTTTGATTTTGTTCTTTCTTCTAAGACCAGCTGTATCGATAAAGATGTATTCTTTGCCATTTCTCTTTACTTCTGTATCGATGGCATCTCTGGTTGTACCAGCGATATCGGATACAATTACTCGGTCTTTTCCGATTAACTTATTAATTAAAGAAGATTTACCACTGTTTGGCTTACCGATCACTGCGATTTTCGGACGATCGTCTTCTTCCTCTGTTAAGGCTTCTGGATCACAATGCTGCATTACTTCATCGAGCATGTCACCAAGTCCAAGACGGGAGGATGCGGAAATTGGAATTGGATCTCCAAGTCCAAGATTATAAAACTCATATACATCCGCCATATATTTATCGAAGTTATCTACTTTATTTACTGCTAATACGACCGGTTTCTTAGAGCGGCGAAGCATATTCGCTACCTGGAAATCGGAATCAACAAGTCCCTGTTTTACATCCACCAGGAAAATGATGACGTCAGAAGTTGCAATCGCAATTTCTGCCTGTTCTCTCATCTGAGAGAGAATAATATCTTTTGTATCTGGTTCAATACCACCGGTATCTACCAGAGTAAAACTCTTATCAAGCCATGACGCATCTGCAAAAATACGGTCACGGGTAACGCCTGGAGTATCTTTCACGATGGAAATCTTCTCGCCAGCGAGTGCGTTGAACAGAGTGGATTTACCAACGTTGGGTCTACCAACAATTGCTACCATTGGTTTACTCATATTCTTTCTCCTTTCAAAAATGACCAATCAAAAGGTCAATCCTTCATATGATTTTACATGATTCGCGAAAAATTGTAAAGATAAAACCGAAAATGAATTTATAACATAATAAATCCACCAAGATTTCCTCTTTTGCCTTTACTTGCTCTGTGTGAAAACAGCAGCTTGTCATTACAACAGGTGCAAAGGTCGGTCACATCAAGATGTTCCGGTAAGATTCCACATTCAAGTAAGATCAATTCATTCGTTTTCCACAAATCAAGCTGATATTTCCCATTCTTCTTATCAATTAAGATGTCATCCACCCAGTCTGGAAATTCTTTTTCAAACTGAACTGCCACATCTTCAGAAATTTCATAACAGTCCTGGCAAATGGATGGCCCAATTGCTGCAATAATATCCTCTGGCAAAGAGCCAAATTCTTTGTTCATTTTTTCAACCGTCACACGACCCATGCGGTTAACTGTTCCTTTCCATCCGGAATGAGAAACCGCAACGACACATCTAACCGGGTCATAAAAGAAAAGTGGTACGCAGTCTGCGTAACTTGTTACCATTGGGATGCCCGGAATATTCGTCATCAAACCATCCATTCCTGTCATCACCTTGCCACAATCCTCTTCGGTAACGATTTTTATGTCAGTTGTATGAATCTGATTCGAAAAAACCAGCTTTGCCGGATCAAATCCGATGGCTTTTCCAATTCTTTTATAATTCTCATCTACCGCATCTTTATCATCCCCACGATTGTAGGATAAGTTCATGCTGCCAAAGATTCCCTGGCTTACGCCTCCCATTCGGGTGGAAAATCCATGAACCACGCCCGCTTTACTAAGCTTGTCAAAAGTGAGGTATGGAACCCCTTCCTTTTCGACCAAAATCGTAGAATGATTCTCATTCGCCTTTTTCCATGTTGCTTCCATTATGTTCTCCATTGATATTCAAATGCATTCTTATAAATCGTCAATTGTTTTTTGTCAATCGCCGCCACATCAAATCGAATCTGCAAGCGCGCCACCTCTCGATGCGTCAGGATGTAATAATCCGCCACTCGGCAAATGATTCGCTGCTTGTTTAAGGTTACCGCCTCCTCTGAGGTACCTTTTTTAGCGTTTTTACGATATTTTACCTCCACAAATACCAGATTGCTGCCATCGACTGCAATTAAGTCCACTTCACCAACCCGGCTTCGGAAGTTTGTTTCTAAAATCTGATAGCCATGCTTTTTAAGCACTCCTGCTACCAGGGTTTCATAATATGTTCCTGTTTTTCTGTTGTTCAATGCTTTTATTGCAATTTACGCAATATTTTATATTATGTTACTCCACAAAATTTCCTACGAAAGTTTTTCTGTGGATTGGTGTTATTCCAAGTGTTTTGATTCCTTCGATATGCTTTCCTGTTCCATATCCTTTGTTGGATGCAAAGTCATATCCAGGATAAATCTTGTCGAATTCCACCATCATATGGTCTCTTGTCACCTTGGCAATAATACTTGCCGCAGCGATGGATACACTTTTTGCATCCCCTTTAATGATTGGCACCTGTGGGATATCCACTTCCGGGATGTGCACCGCATCATTCAGTAATACATCTGGACGAACCTTTAAGTTACCAATCGCCTGACGCATCGCCTCATAGGTGGCATTTAAAATATTGATTTCATCGATTCGCTCACAGGAGGCCATGCCAATCCCGATTGCAATCGCTTTCTCTTGAATCTCTACAAAAAGCTCTTCTCTCTTCTTTTCAGAGAGCTTTTTCGAGTCATTAATATATAAAATTTCGCAGTCCTTTGGCAAGATAACAGCCGCAGTTACAACCGGTCCTGCAAGAGGACCTCTTCCTACTTCGTCAATCCCGCAAATGTACTCGCAAAAATCATATTCTCTTTCATAGGAACGCATCTGGTATACTCGTTCCTTTTCTTTTTGAAGTTTTTCAAGCTTTTTATCAAAGCCCTCTACTAACTTCTTCACCCCTGCACGCTCATCACTTCGAAATGCATCGACTGCTTCAAAGTTCCCACATTCATATGCCTCGTTGATGGCCGCTTTGATTTCTCCAATTTTCATGTAAATATTCCTTTCAGACCGGCATCTTCCACGCCAGACCTTAAATCACAAAAGGGATTTTAAGTTATTTCCCTTAAAACCCCTTTTAATAATCTTTATTCCGGTAATTCTAAAGTGATATGCCCTATTTTACCACTTCTAAACTCTTCTAACAATAAAATGGCCGCTTTATCAAGGTCGTATTCTCCGCCTTTTGCAAGACATTTTCTGTTTTTCGCAATTTCCTCTAATACTACCACGCGGTCAGCAGTTTCATCCACTTCATAACGCTGAGCAAGTAATCCAGGATATACTCCCTGTAAATAGGAAATAAGTTCGATTGCCATCTCAGAACGGTTAAGCAGTTCATCCTTGATGGAACCAATTAATGCAAGACGAAGGCCGATCATCTGATCATCAAATTTAGGCCATAAAATACCTGGTGTATCTAAAAGCTCGATGTTCTTGTTGAGCTTGATCCACTGTTTGCCCTTGGTTACGCCTGGCTTATTACCAGTCTTTGCACAGGCTTTTCCTGCAAAACTATTGATAAATGTTGACTTACCAACGTTTGGAATTCCAACGATCATTGCACGGATCGGACGATTCTTAATGCCTCGTCTTCTGTCACGTTCAATCTTTTCTTTGCAGGCATCCATGATAACACCATTTACCGCCTTAACGCCAGTTCCTCTCTGAGAGTTTACTTTTGCTACGGCAAAGCCTTTATTTTTAAAATATTCTTCCCACTTCGCAGTCGCTGCTGCATCTGCTAAGTCAGTTTTGTTCAGTAAAATTACTCGAAATTTATTTCTCGCAAAATCATCGATATCTGGATTTTTGCTAGAAAGGGGAACTCTTGCATCCACAAGCTCTACAACGATATCGATTAATTTAATATTTTCCTGCATCATACGCTTTGCTTTTGTCATATGACCAGGATACCACTGAAAATGCATCTTCTAATCTCCTTTCTACCAAAGCTTCAGAATGATTCTTCCAACGATATGATCTCTGCTCACATTACCAACACTGGCAACACGAGAATCTTCACTATTATTATAATTGTCTCCCAGCACAAAATATTGATTTTCTTTTAATGTAATCTTTCTGCCGGCCAGACCAGCTGATAAAATAGTTTCTTCACCTTTTGGCTCCACTGCTTTATCATTTACTAATATTTCGCCATCTGCAATCTGCACGGTATCTCCCGGAACAGCGATGACTCTCTTTATATAGTAGGAACTGTCTTCATCACCATTTCGAAATACGATAATATCATTCTGCTTTGCTCTTGTAAAACGTACCCCGATCAAATGCTGCCCGTTATGAATGGTTTCTTTCATAGAGTCGCCCTTCATGGTGATTCCAAATCCCACAAATCGAACAAGTAAAAACGCCAGTAAAACAGACAAAATCACACCGACAATATAAAAAATGATTTTTTCACGCATCTGACGTCGTCTCTTACGGGTAGAAAATGAATCCGTATAGGAATAAAATGATGACATGGGAATGCTCCTTTCTAGTTGTTTTTATAAATGTCTATTGACAATTTTAGTGAAAATCTTTGTTTAGTGAAAAACAGGGCAAGTGAAAAACACTTGCCCTTGAAAAGTTGACTTAATACTAACGTACTCTTTCTTTAACTTTTGCTCTCTTACCTACACGATCACGTAAGTAATATAATTTTGCTCTTCTTACTTTACCAAGACGAACAACTTCAATCTTATCAACGATTGGGCTGTGTAATGGCCATGTTTTTTCTACGCCAACACCGTTAGAGAATTTTCTAACTGTGAAAGTTTCACGAGCGCCGCCACCCTGTCTTTTGATTACAGTACCTTCGAATACCTGGATTCTTTCGCGGTTACCTTCTACTACTTTAGCGTAAACTTTAATTGTGTCACCAACATTGAATTCTGTAATGTTAGCTTTTAACTGAGCGTCTTCAATTTTCTTGATAATGTTATTCATTGTGCTTCCTCCTATTAATCTTAGATGTTCTTAATACTTTTCTTCATGCAATCTATATGCAACATGCAAAACCCTTTGTTTTGCGCGTAACAGAGGACCATCCTATTTGTCACAACTATCACATCATAGCATAGCAAATACGAAAATGCAAGCACTATATTATTTATTTTCGGAATTATTTTTCTTCTTTTTGCGTTTCTTTTTCACCACTGGCGGATGAGCTTCCATATGTTTTTCATACAGATCCGGGCGCCATCTCTTCGTGCGCTCTAAGGACTGTTCATAGCGCCACGCTTCAATATTCTTATGATGTCCGGAAAGAAGCACTGCCGGAACTTCCTTATCATGCCATACGGCAGGTCTTGAGTACTGTGGATATTCTAAAAGATTATCGTAAAATGTTTCAATATCGGCGCTGACGTCGTTGTGTAATACGTCAGGTACGAGTCTTGCAATCGCATCGATCATTACCATAGCAGGAAGTTCCCCTCCGGTTAATACATAATCGCCGATGGACACATAATCGGTTACTACTTCTTCTAACACTCGTTCGTCAATACCTTCATAATGCCCACATAAAAAGATGAGATTTTCTTCTTTCGCAAACTCCTGCGCCATATCCTGGGAAAATGTTCTTCCCTGTGGC
>JAZUED010000204.1:0-6981 GCA_045640005.1 Candidatus Fimousia sp. | reverse complement strand
TTTTCGATGTACATCTGAGGTACTTTACCTTTACGGAAACCAGGGATGTTGAACTGATTTTTCTGTTTTTTGTAAGCCTGTGTTGTAGCTTTTTTGAATACATCAGCTGCTACTGTAATAGTAAGCTTCGCCATATTATGTTCTAATTTTTCAATCTGTAAACTCATTATACAAATTCCTCCTAAAATTTATCTCTTATACCTGCCTTGTGCCAAGTATATATTTACATAAGTAGACATTTAAAGATTATATCATAAGCATATAGCCATGTCAAAAAATTATTTTTCAGAATTTAGCTTAAATACGTACTCCGGAGACCTTCTTAAGGTTCTTGGAGCCTTGGAAATAATGTCTACTTCGAAGGTATCTCCGTCCCTGATATCTTCCTTGGAGATTTCAATCATATGATCGTTATGGAAGGTTGTACTTACTTTATTGCCTTCCACTAATACTTTCGCATAGCTTGTAAAGTTTTTACCTGTGATGAAGACACTGTCCTCGGATTCATAAATCTTAGAAACCTTCAGGTCTTTTACACCAAAAGTAATGTCTGTTGCTTCATAAGGATTGTTCTGATCCCATAAATAGTTCTTTCCATAGAAAGTGTCATACTGCAGATTGGTCAGATCCTTAATATAGGATTTGGATTTCTTCTGTGTCTGGTGGAATCTTGTGAAGATACCTGTATGGATTCCAACACGGTTCATAATTTCGGAAGCAAGCTGGTAAGCTTCGATGTTGCCATCCTTCTTTGGAAGTCCGATATTATCCCAGACAAAGTAGCTTGTCCAGTACTTTTCACCATAAGTTAAATCTTCATCTTCAATATCTAAACTTGGAAGATGATCACCATACATAACTAAGATTGTAGGTTCACCACGCTTATCAAGTGCCTGTACGAGATCTTCCACAAAATCATCCATCTGGTCAACCTGATTTGCATAGTAAGTATATTTACGATATAAATCAGAACCTTCTTCGATTCCGTCTTCTACAAAGATCACCGGATTTTCCACGATCTCATCTGTTGGATAATCTCCATGTCCCTGTACGGAGATGGTATAGATTGCATCCTGTTCTTCTGTAGAATCAAGACAGTTTATAATCTGTTTTGTAAGAACTTTATCCTTTGCCCATCCATTCTCGGTCCATTCTTTGATGTCCATGGTTTCCTTGGTCTGGAAGCTGTCATAACCAATGTTTGCAAATACTAAGTCTCGGTCATAAAATGCTGCCGAATTGTTATGAATGGCATGAGTCGCATAACCTTCTTCTTTTAAATCAGTAAGGAAACTTTCGCATGTATTTTCCTGTAATACGGTTTTATAAGGATACTCTGCTGCACCAAACACATCTAAATTCATCTGTGTCATAATCTCAAACTCTGTATTGGCTGTTCCTGCACCGTAAGAAGGCATCATCGTATGTCCGGAGGAATAATTCCTCATATATTTATGAAAATGTTCCAGCGGATCTTTATTAAATTTCACATTCTTAACCTGTGTGATATCAAAATGTGATTCTAACTGAACAAAAATAATATTCGGTGTCTGTTTCTTTGTATTGGTCTTTTTCTTAAGCTTTTTGATACCCTGATCGGATTTCTTGATGATATCTTTGATATGCTTTTCGGAGTAATTAGAAGGTGTGCTGATTCCCGTCTTTAAAGCGGTTACGCTAAAGCAATATGGAGTTCCATAATCAGAATAAGCAAGTCGGATATTATGAATTTCAGTTGTAATCATATCATTCTTTAATCCATAAACCGTTGTTCCTGCAAATGCTACTGCAATAAATGCAAATAATCCGACATTCTTCATCCATCTGCTCTTTATAAACTTCTCTTCGGTTGGAAGATACATATATCCACAGACGATAAATAAAAGGGCGACTAAAATGCCGACTGCCATCATGATAATTTCCGTAATGGAGTAATAATTCGTAATTACCGGAAGTACCGCTTTCATCAACGTGATATCTACGTAGGTAAATGGTGTGTTACGGCTTGATAACATCATAAAGTTGACAAATCCAACCATTCCCCATAGCAATGTGATAATGGCATAAACGTAAATTCTGTGCCTTACAACAAACACTATAGAATAGGAAAAGAAAATAATAAACATACTGTAAAGGAATATCGTTGTCTTCTCCGTCATAAAGCCAAATGTCCCAAGTGGGAAGGTCTGTCGTCCTAAAACTTCAAGCACAACTGCCAGAATAAAAGAAAGGACAATATTCATCAACAGTGGATATTTATATAAGAAAGCAAAAATCTTAGAAACACCTTTGCCGATTGGGGTCAGAATGCTTCGAAGTCCTGTACCTAATCTTTCTCTTAATTGATTCTTTCGATCTTTCATAATTACACCTATTTCGAGCTATTTTATCAAAGTTATCCTAAAGATTATATCACTTTCATAATAAACTATCCATAGCTAAAGTCTTATGTTTTTCTTAAAACTATTATTTTATTATTATATATGATATAATTACTTGACTTTTACCTTTGTAAGGTTTATTCTAATGCAAGATTTTTGCAATGGCAGCGAAAATCAGAAATAAAATAAGGAGGCTAAATATAGTAAATAGCAAGCGCCAGATCCTATTAACAAAGCATTTGCCAATGGCAGCCTACAAAAAGTAAGCAGCATTTGTTAAGGATGACGAGGAGAAGAGTAATCGAAAATTCGGCGGGAGCTCTTCCGTGTCCTCTGAACACGTATTTCCTGACAAACCCCGGAAGTAACTCCGGTTTACAGAGACAGGAATATCAGGGTGCCATATTATGAGTATTAAAACTAGTGATATGAAAAAGGAGAAAAATAATTATGTGTGGAATCATTGGATTTACAGGTATTACACAGGCAGCTGACATTTTAATCAACGGACTTCAAAGCTTAGAATATCGTGGATATGACAGTGCTGGAATTGCCTTAGTTCAGGATAATAATACAAAAATCATTAAAACAACAGGTAAGGTTGCAGATTTACGTGACAAAGTAGCAGCAACTGATGATACATATGGAACATGTGGTATTGGACATACACGTTGGGCAACTCATGGTGGAGTTACTGAAACAAATGCTCATCCACATCAGACATCAAAACTTACATTAGTACACAATGGTATCATTGAAAACTATAAAGAACTTGCAGAAGACCTTGCAACAAAAGGCTTAACACCTGTTTCTGAAACAGATACAGAAATCGCTGCATTATTAATCGATTCTTTATACAATGGTGATCCATTTGAAGCTCTTAGAGAAGCAGACAAAATCTTAGAAGGCGCTTACGGCTTCTGTGTTATGTTTAACGACCGTCCAGGCGTGATTTATTCTATGCGTAATGCAAGCCCATTAGTTGTTACACATACACCAGACGGATCTTACATCGGTTCTGACGTAATCGCATTAATTCCTTATTCCAAGGACTATTTCGTAGTACCTGAAGAACACATCGTAGTTCTTGAAAAGGGCGCTGTTACATTATACACAATGGATGAACAGGTTGTAGCTCCTAAGATGTTACACGTTGACTGGGATACAACAGCTGCTCAGAAGGGTGGTTATGATTTCTTCATGCAGAAGGAAATCTATGATCAGCCAGAAGCTGTTAAGAATACAATCCTTCCTCGTATCCATAATGGAAAGGTTGATTTCTCCGCAGATAAGATCAACGACGAATTATTTAAAGGCGTAAACCGTGTCATCGTTACAGCATGTGGTACTGCAATGCACTCTGGTTTAGTTGGACGTTCCATCATCGAACAGCTTTGCCGTATTCCTGTAACAGTTGAAATTGCTTCTGAATTCCGTTACATGAACCCAATCATGGATGAACATACTTTAGTAGTGATCATCACTCAGTCTGGTGAAACAGCTGACTCTCTTGCAGCACTTCGTCTTGCAAATGAACGTGGAGCAAAAACAATCTCCATCGTTAACGTTAAGGGTTCTTCCATCGCTCGTGAATCTGACTATGTATTATATACACATGCAGGTCCAGAAATTGCTGTTGCTTCTACAAAAGCATTTACTGTACAGTGCTGTGGTATGTACTTAATTACATTAAAGCTTGCAGAAGTTATGGGAATCTTAACAGATGAAGAAATCGCTGATTACCTTGATCGTTTCGTTGCAGCAACAGAAACAATCCCAGCAGTTCTTGAAATGGATGAATACATTCAGAGCATTGCTTACAAAATCAAAGATACATTCTCCGCATTCTACATTGGCCGTGGACTTGACCATGCATTTGGATGCGAAGGTTCTTTAAAATTAAAGGAAATCTCCTATGTTAACTCCGAAGCTTACAATGCCGGAGAATTAAAACACGGAACTATTTCCTTAGTAACAGAAGGTGTTCCAATCATTGCAATCGCAACACAGGATCACGTATTCTCTAAGACAATGGCAAACGTGGAAGAAGTTAAAGCTCGTGGAGCTCACGTAATCTTAATCACAGACGTAACCGAAGAAGAAGGCGGATACGCTGGATTATACGATGATTTAATTCTCGTACCAAAATGTGATGACTTCTTTGGTGGTTTCGCAACAACCGTTGCTATGCAGATTCTTGCATACCACACAACAGTTTACAGAGGATATAATGTTGACCAGCCACGTAACCTTGCTAAATCTGTTACAGTAGAATAATCATAAAATTTAGCCCCGTGGAATTTTTCACGGGGTTTTTTATTCAAACTATTATTTTAAGCAAATATTAATCAATTTTAAATACTAATCAATTTTGCATTTATGGAGGATTTCATGTTAAAAGCAGTTATATTTGATATGGATGGTGTAATCGCTGATACAGAACCGGGATATAAAATCACCACCATAGAATTTCTTGCAGAAAATGGTATCACAGTCGATAAGGATTATCTAATTCAATATACTGGTGTTACCAACGAAGAGATGTGGACCGGTGTATTCAATGATACTGGGCTTAGTGGATATACGATTCAAGAATGCATTAATATTGTCGATCATAAAAGAGACCTTCTCATGGCAAAAGAGGGCTTACAGCCAATCCCAGGAGTAATTGATCTGATTCGTCGTTTCCATAAAGCTGGATACACTCTCGCAATTGCATCTTCAAACAACTGGGGAGAGATAAACCGCGCCGCAGATACATTTGCCATCCGACCATACTTTGACGTATATGCCAGTGGAGAAGAATGCGCTCACGGAAAACCACATCCTGACGTATTCCTACTTGCAGCAAAGCTTCTAGAGATAGATCCGGCAGAATGTCTCGTAATTGAAGATTCCAAGAATGGACTCAAAGCAGCAAACCGCGCTGGTATGCGCTCCATCGGATTTAACAATCCGGAATTTTATCAGGAAGGGCTTTCTGAATTTGCAGACTTACTCGTCTCAGACTTTGATGAACTGACAGTAAAGATGTGTGAGGCATTGTTTGAATAATATCTGAAGAAATTTAAAAGGCGATAGCATGCAGATGCCATCGCCTTTTTGTTTTACCTTTTATCTTCGGTAATCATTTTATTTTTTAAATCTTATTTTACAAGTCTCTTCGCTCTAAACAAAAATCGAAGAATTCTTTTTCTAATGGGGAGCGGAATGCGTCCTTTCTTCTGATCATATAAAATGTATTGTTCCACTGTGGATCAGAAATAGGAATGGCAACTAATCCCTGCTTTTCGATGTTCGGGAATTTTGGGAGAACCGCAATTCCAAAATCATAATAGATCATCTCCGTAATCAGACTATCCTGTTCAATTTCATAAGCGACAATCGGTTTTTCTTCAATCGTAGACCAGAATTCATCCATCGATTCCTTGATCGCACTTTTGTTACTGAATACAATCTGTGGATATTCCAGAGTTTCATACAAAGTAACAGAATCTCTGCCTGCTAATGGGTGATCCGGTTTTACAATGACAACCATCTCCTGCTTCTGGAATGGAACAACTTCTAAGTCATCCTTCCAGTCTTGCTTAAAGCAAAATCCGATATTATACCTTCCGTCTCGAACACCTTGGACAACTTGTGGCGTCATGTCCGTGTAAAAATGGAAATCTCCATCGGTGTCCGACTGATCCTTAAAACTTCGTACCAGCTGTGGCAGTAAAAGTCCTGCCATTCTTGTAACCCCTGCTACGTGAATAATTCCCCCACCGGATGTGATGTTAGAAAATGATTCTGTCGTCTTATCTACCAATGCGATGATTTTTTCTGCATCCTGGCGTAAAATCTGCCCATACTGATTCAGAACGATATTACGTCCTTTCTTTCGAAATAGTGGCACACCAAGTTCTTCTTCCAGCGCAGAAATCGCATGGCTTAGACCCGGTTGAGAGATACATAACTCCTCCGCAGCCTGTCTGTAATGCTCACATCTTGAGAGCACCAGAAAATACCTTAAATGTTCCAAATTCATAACATTTACCTCAAAAAACTAATACACACACAACAAATTTCTATTAATTCTATGTTACAATAATCTTGTAAAAATTGCAAAGAAAGAGGTTCAAAATGCTTTATTTTATTATAAATTTGAAGTCCAGGGTAGGCAAAGGTGCCAGAATTATTAAAAGATTGGAAAAATCATTGAACGCGCGCGAACTAAACTATCGTATTTACCTCACAAGAAAAGCAGGAGACGCTGCTATATTTGCTTCCAAGCTTTCTGGTGGGCCCAGGAAACGTACCGTGATCGTACTCGGTGGCGATGGTACGCTCAATGAATTCTTGAATGGATTAAAACATCCGGAAAACATTCGCCTTGGTTACATTCCTTTAGGCTCTGGTAATGATTTTGCCCGTGGCATGAAAATTAGTAAGAATATAGAAAAAGAATTAGGAAGGATTTTGGATGCTGTAGAAAGTGCGGGTGCTGCCGCTTCGGGCGCCGACGGTGTTTCTGACAACGTTGAGGCTGCCGCTTCGGGCGCCGGCGGCACTCTGGAAATGGCACACAGGAAACTGGATTTTGGTGTTCTACACTGTC
>JAZUED010000203.1:0-6502 GCA_045640005.1 Candidatus Fimousia sp. | reverse complement strand
ATCGTAGATGCACATGAAAAAGGCTTCGATGAAAATATGTACTTAGATGCAGCGACTAGAACAAAGGTAGAAGAAACAGGTGGAGCAAACTTCATCTTCATCACAAAAGATGGCAAGATGGTAACTCCAAAATCCAATTCTATTTTACCTTCCATCACAAGAAGATCTCTTATGGTTGTAGCTGAAAAATACTTAGGTATGGAAGTAGAACACAGAGAAGTATATCTTGATGAATTAAAAGACTTTGCAGAATGTGGTCTTTGTGGTACAGCTGCTGTTATCTCTCCAGTAGGAAAGATTGTTAACGGTGATGACGTAATCGCATTCCCATCCGGCATGGAAGAAATGGGACCTATCACAAAGAAATTATATGATACATTAACAGGTATCCAGATGGGCCGTATTGAAGCTCCAGAAGGATGGATCAAAGTGATCAGCGAATAATCTTTGTGCAAAAAATGAATTAGAATTTTTGGACCCGGCAGATTTTTGCCGGGTCTTTTATGTTATACTTATTGCACAGGAGGTGTGCTATGAAATTTTATATCAAGCAAAAAGTAATTACCTGGAGAGATTCCTTTCTCGTATATGATGAAAATAAGAAACCAATCTATAAAGTAAAAGGGGAACTGGTTTCCATTGGACATAAACTTCACATCTATGATATGAAGGGCAAAGAAGTGGCAACTATCAAAGAAAAAATTATTAAGGTTATGCCCAAATATCAGATTGTGACTGCAAAGAAAAAAGAATACTGGGTGACCAAAAAGATAACATTGGTCAATGAAAAATTCAAAGTAGAACCTGTTGACTGGTTAATCGACGGAGGCATCTTAGAACATAATTACAGCATCAAAAATGGTAAAAAAGCAGTAGCGAAAGTACATCAGAAGTGGATTTCCATTGGTGATTCCTACATTATCGATATCGAAGATGAAAAGGTGGATCCGGTTGTTGTTCTTGCAACTATGATCTGTGTAGACTGCGTCGAATTTGACCGCAAGGAAAAAGAAGAAAAAGAAAAGAAAGCTCGTAAGGGCAATGACAGGTAAAAATTATGATACGAAATGTTGATTTGTCTGATATTTCAGATGGAAAATTATATAGTGGTGAGGATCAGGTTCGCGCCGATTCTTTAGGTTGCAAAGGATGTTCAAAATGCTGCCATGGCATGGGAGATTCTATCGTCTTAGATCCATATGATGTCTATCAATTAACCAGCAATTTGAAGGTAACATTTGAACAGCTATTAAATAGTTACATCGAACTTGGTGTGGTAGACCACGTGACTCTTCCTCACATCAAGATGGATGAAAGTACCGAGGGATGCCGATTCTTAAATAAAGAAGGACGATGCCAGGTGCATCCGGTAAGACCAGGATTTTGCAGATTATTCCCACTTGGACGCTACTATGAAGATGGCGGTTTTTCCTATTTTCTTCAGGTAAAAGAATGTCCACAAAAGAGAGTAAAGACCAAGGTTAGAAGATGGATTGGCATAAATAACTTCAAGAAGTACGAAGCATTTGTCCGCGACTGGCATTACTTTTTAAAGGATGTGGAAAATTATATCTTGTCTACGACGGATGAAGAAGAGAAGAAGAATACCAATCTTTATATTCTCATGATGTTTTTCATGAAACCGTATGATCCGGGTGTCGACTTCTATCTTCAGTTTTCTAATCGCTTAAAAACGTCACAAAGCCTTATTTTATAAGGGTTTACGGGGTCCGTGCATAGGGAAAAGTCACAAATGAATTGACTGAAAATTTACACTCATTGGCAAAAACGACGAAATATTTTTTTGTACTGTTATCCTTTTTCTTACAATGCTAAAATAGTATTATCGATAAAAGAAGGAGGTAAGCGAGTGTATAAAGTAGGAGACTATGTGGTTTATGGCATGCAGGGAGCATGCAGGGTTACAGAAATTACAGAAGTGGATTTTGCCGAAAAAGGTAAATTATACTACAAGCTTGTTCCTGAAGCGGATAAGAAAGGTGAAATATTTGTTAGTGTTGATAAGGGCGCAAATAAGATGCGTGACTTAATGTCCGAAGACAGAGCCAATGCGATGCTTGATAAAATTCATGAAGTGGAAGGGAACTGGCAGATTGATGATCGTAATCGTGAAACAACTTATAAGCAGGCGATTCATTCCGGTGATTATGATCAGATGATGAATATTTTGGTTGGTTTGTACCAGAAAAAGAAGCGACGTGTAAAACAGGGAAAAAGACAGACAGAAGTAGATGATCGAATCTTCCGCAATACGAAGAAAGTTTTGTTAGGCGAAATGGCCGTTGTATTAGACTCTGATATTAACAGTTTGGAAAAATTGATATTATTATAAATGTCCGTAATGATTCGTGTAATATTCGTTTTGAATTCGTAAATGTTCGTAAAAATCGTAAAAAATAAAGGTACTTGTACGAGATGTGCAAGTACCTTTTTCTTTTTTATATAAACTTATGAAACTGATTTTAAGAGCAAATGCTCAAATCTTTCATATTTATGCCTTACGTGTTTTGAAATCTGCAGGAACTAAAGAAGAAATCTTTTCTCCATTCTTTCTTCTCTGGTAGTATTCAGCAGCTGCTGTCATACCAACGTCGGAAGAGGAGTTAAGAGCAGTTTCAACAGAGTCCTGAACAACCCCAATGATGAAACCAACTGCAACAGTCTGCATAGCGATTTCGTTTGGAATACCGAATAAGGAACAAGCAAGTGGAATTAATAAGAGAGAACCACCAGCTACACCAGAAGCACCACAAGCTGCAATAGCGGATAAGAAACTTAAAATGATTGCAGTTGGAAGGTCAACGGTAATTCCAAGTGTGTGAGCAGTTGCAAGAGTCATAACTGTGATTGTGATTGCTGCACCGTCCATGTTGATAGTAGAACCAAGAGGAATGGATACGGAGTAGTTGTCTTTGTTTAAACCAAGACGTTCACATAAGTTCATGTTCATAGGAATGTTCGCTGCGGAACTACGTGTAAAGAATGCTGTGATACCAGATTCTTTTAAGCATGTAAATACCAGTGGATATGGGTTCTTTCTAGAGCAGAAGAAGATAACCAATGGGTTTGTGATTAATGCTGTAAATAACATACATCCTACTAATAAAGCAAGTAAGGAACCGTATGTTTTGAAAATGCTTAAGCCGTTTGTGGAAACTGTTTCGTATACGAGACCTAAGATACCAAATGGCGCACCGTTGATGATCCAGTGTACAGCCTGAGTTGCTGCTTTACTAAGGTCGCCTAAGAAATCCTTTGTGGATTTTGTTGCATGTTTCATAGCAACACCGAAAATAACAGCCCAGAATAAGATACCGATGTAGTTTGCATTGACAAGGGATCCGATTGGGTTAGAAACGATGTTTGTTAACAGGTTAGTAAGTACTTCAGCGATTCCGCTTGGAGGAGCCACGTCAGTAGCAGCTTCTGTTAAGATTAATGTCTGTGGGAAAACAAAGCTTCCGATTACAGCTACGATCGCACCTACTAAAGTTGTGAACATGTAAAGAACGATGATGATACCCATGTTCTTACCTGCACCACCCTTAGCATTTGCAAGAGAGCCCATTACAAGTAAAAATACAAGGATTGGGGCGATGGCACGAAGAGCGCCAACAAAAATAGTTCCGAGAATTGCAATAGCAGAAGCACTTGGTACTGCGATACCTAAAATGGCACCGATTACGAGGCCGATTAAGATACGCATAACAAGACTCATACTATTCCAGGTAGTAATGATGTTTTTCATAGTTTTTGTCCTTTCTATAATATGTTTATCAAAAATATAGGTTCAATTATAAACTATATAATAGAAAAAAGCAAATGTACGCGCCATGAATACAAGATTTCAAATTAAATTTAATTCTGAAAAAATAAACCCCTGCGCTAAATGGCAGAGGTTTGCGTCTTTTATAACTTTCCGTGTTTAATTTCAGAATATCCGTTACCATTTACTAAGGCATCAACCGGAATTTTGTGTCTGCAGTATGGACAGTCATATCGGTTGTAGGTGCAGTAATCAGGAATATCCTTTTTATGGAAGATGGAGTAGATAGGAAGTCCTTCAAATTCGTCGATCACTGAGAAAACTGCGGATACCCCACATACGTTACCACCATAAAAGCCGATACAGTCAAGTGCCTGTTTGATGGTGATACCAGTTGTTACGGATGCCATCAGAATGATGATGTTTTTATTTTTTACCATAGGAACGATGTTGCTTCGGAAGAAGAACTGACCCATCTGGTCTGCTTCTGGTGTGATGATGCAGGCTGCATCGTTGTAATGACGGGATACAAATCCTGTTTCGGAAAGACGTTCTGCAAGGAAAGCTCCGATGATTTCTGTACCATCTAAGCAAACGATGGTGTCGATCGCTGTGTCGCCTTTATAATCCTGAACGATTCGTGCAGCAGCAGCTTTCGCTTCGTTCTGACGTACACGGATCTTAGTGATGTCAAGATAGTAGTTGATATGAGAGTTTCTTGTTGCAAAATGTCCAGGAATTACTTCTAAGTTGATACTGGATGTTTTTGAATTTAATGTTAGTGTTCTGGATTTCATAAATATATCCTCCTGTGTTTCGTAAACCTATGTTTATTATAATATAAATCGGGCAAAATAGATATTATAAAATTGAATTATCATTTGTTCAATGATATAATATACATACTATAATTTAGGAGGAATGACGGGTAACATGAAAAAAATTTTATTTGTAGCGTCTGAAAGCGTACCATTTATCAAAACAGGTGGTTTGGCAGACGTTGTGGGGACTTTACCAAAAACATTTGACAAAGAAAAATACGATGTAAGAGTTGTTTTACCTGGATATACATGTATTCCAGACAAATTCCGTGATGCAATGACAGATGTGACACATTTCCAGATGGATCTTTCCTGGAGAACACAGTATGTTGGCGTAAAAGAATTAGTTTTAGATGGTATCACATTCTATTTTATCGACAATCTTTACTATTTCACAGGTGAAAAACCATATGGTGATATGAGCGAAGATATTGAAAAATTTGCTTTCTTCTCTAAAGCAGCTTTAGCAATTCTTCCAGTAATCAACTTCCAGCCAGACATCATCCATTGTCACGACTGGCAGGCAGGCTTAGTGCCAGTATATTTAAAAACAGTATTTGCAGGTCAGAATTTCTACCGCAATATCAAAACTGTATTTACAATCCACAATCTTAAATTCCAGGGTATTACAGATGCAGCTCGTATGATGGACATCACAGGTCTTCATTCTGATCTCTTCACAGATACATTAATGGGCGGAAACAACTGTGGTAACATGTTAAAAGGTGGTTTAACATTCTCTGATAAGATCAACACAGTATCCGAAACATACGCAGAAGAAATCCAGACAGCTTTCTTTGGTGAAAGATTAGATGCTCTTCTTCGTTACAGAAGTGCAGATCTTTCCGGTATTGTTAATGGTATCGACTATGATTCCTACAATCCATTAACAGACAAAGCAATCGCTCAGGGATATGATGTTAATAGCTTCATCGAAGGTAAGAAAGCAAACAAAGTAGACTTACAGAAAGAAGTTGGCTTACCAGTAGACGAAAGCAAGTTCGTGATCGGTATCATTTCCCGTTTAACAGACCAGAAAGGTTTAGACCTTGTTAATGCTGTTATGAACGAAATCTGCAACATCGACCTTCAGTTCGTAATTTTAGGTACAGGCGAAGAACAGTACGAAAATATGTTCAAATATTATGCAGGCCAGTATCCAGATAAAGTTTCTGCTAATATCTTCTATTCTGATCCATTATCCAAGAAGATCTACGCAGGTGTTGATGCTTTATTAGTACCATCCTTATTCGAACCTTGTGGATTAACTCAGCTTATGTCCTTGCGTTATGGAACAGTTCCAGTTGTTCGTGAAACAGGTGGTTTAAAAGATACCGTTCATGCTTACAACAAGTATGAACAGACAGGTAACGGATTCAGCTTTGCTAACTACAATGCTCATGAATTATTATTCCAGATCGAGTCTGCAGCAGACGTATTCTACAATGACAAAGATTCCTGGAATGCAATCGTTGAACGCGGTATGAACATGGACTACAGCTGGAACACATCCGCTTTAGTTTATGCTGATTTATATGAATCTATGCTTTAATTGATATTTTGGCGGCGGGAGCTTTAAGCTTCCGCCGTTTTTTTTAGCAAGTCGGTCCCACAGATTTCAATACTGTTATCTGTAATGCCTATTTTTATGGAAATTTGATTATGAATCTAAGTTTTGAATATTGTGGCACAGCTTAGTGTGCCACACAAAAGCAAGTAGGAATTTGTAATCATTTTTATGGTACTACAGGAAGAGAAATGAATGAGTGTAATACAATTTGCTTTAAATTGTGTATTATGAAATGAGAAACTCGGAACTGTAATCAATTTTCTGAACACAATTGTATTACAATTTAAGAATTAACCTAACATAATACTTTTTATGAAAAAAATA
>JAZUED010000202.1:0-1972 GCA_045640005.1 Candidatus Fimousia sp. | reverse complement strand
AGTGCCCTGGTTAAATTCCAAGACACTTAATTCTGTATTCATATAACTAGATCCTTCACGCCCCATAGGCGCTTGATTTCATACCAACACTCTACCAGTCCACATACAAATCGATGGTTCCATAGGCGCAGCCTGTATCATACACTTTCGCTGGACCTAACGTCGTCAAAACAGTTGAATATCGCTTGCGATAACGGAGATCAGATGCTACACAGATATATCCATCTTTATCTCTGATCGTGCCATCTTCTGCTACATGTCGTCCCGGAATGTGAAGACCTTTTCCAGCAAATCCTTTTGTGCGCTGAGAATAATAGGTTTCTCTATGATTGTTAAAATATCGCACACCTACCCAGGAATTCAGTCTGCTTGCGCCAGGCACATAATATCTCTTTGAATGCTTTAAAGTAAATGTTCCGTACTTGTCAAATTTAATTTTTCCTGGTGGATCGTAACCTTCAACCTTTACTTTATAGTCTTCTCCATTATAGGAACACATTAGATAATTATTCCCTTTCTTAGGACTTTCAATAACTTCTGAATCTACAAACGTATTATTGATCGTTTTGCTTGTACCATCCGTATAATGAGCAACTAATTTAAGTTTACTGCTATTTAATTGTTTATTTGTTGAAATTTTGCTATCTGTTGAAATGTATTTAATGGTAGTCAGATCAAAAGAATCTACATACTGATCATAGTTTCCATTTACTACAAGATGGACTTTATCCTTCTTTTGGTCAACACTATATTCGACCTGATCATCGTCTATTTTTGCCTTTTTCACCGTACCATCAGCAAAGTATGCTTTTTCTACAATCTTCGGTTCATATCGTGAAGTAAAATCTTCTTTACAACTTTTATTGAAACTAATATTAGACGAAACTACAGAAATCGAATTCAAATCAACCAGAGTTCCCATCTTTGGCTTTTCTGATGTTACAGCCACCAAACCACTGCTGCTTACGATATCGGAATTTATGCGAAATTCCTTTACCGTTACTTTCCTTCCAAGACGAGACTTTGTATATACATTAAAGTCTTTCTCAAAAATTTGATCCGTCTCATATAACGGTTCATCAGACATATATTCCGCTTGCAACTTATACGGTGTAAAATATAACCAGCCTAAGAAAACTACCATTGCAAATGTACAGACAGCAATCACTATCTTTTTTGTATCCTGCAACATGCTGTTTATCAAAGCTCCTTTAAGAATACCTTTTATTCCCAATATTATATCACATAAACAATCTACTGCGGTATAATCCAGGCAAAATTATTCCTTGCATTTTTCTAAAAAAAGTGCTACTATACAAAAAGCATGCAGTTGTGGCGGAATGGCAGACGCGCTAGATTCAGGTTCTAGTGAGGGTTCCCTCGTGTGGGTTCGACTCCCATCAACTGCATTTTTTAATTTTGTGTGATAGGATTTGAAGAAGTTCAAATCCTTTTTTTATTGTACAACAGCAAAAGACCGACTACAGGTTAACGTAGTCGGTCTTTATTTATACTGACATCACATTCTGATTACAAATCCAGATATTCATACACATGCGTAAATCCTAATTTAGAAATTGGCTCTAAGATCGTAGATTTTAAAACGCCATCCCAGGAGAATGCGGCAGCAAATGCTGCTTCTTCCACCAATTCTGTACAATCTTCTTTTGTAATTTCAAGAACATCTTCAAATAGATCTAATGAATCAGAAGTGGAAATTTCTGCTTCTATTGGTTTGCTTCCAAATGTTTTCGTATTGATATCCACTTCTCCATCGATATACTCATCATTCATTGCATAATGAACAGACATCTTAGCCTTTCTTGAATCATTCGCATTCAGATACATGATTACGGTTGCATCCGTCGTATCAGCATCCGTTGTATCAATGTCTTCAAATTGAACTGCCTTCGCCTGATATACAAATTTAAACTGGTTTTGATCTTCAAGATAAGAAATAGTACCTATAGCA
>JAZUED010000201.1:0-2393 GCA_045640005.1 Candidatus Fimousia sp. | reverse complement strand
GGTACTTCCCCACGATTCAGACGCTGGGCAAATCCTTCTACGATCGCGCTTTTTCCAACCCCTGGTTCGCCTACAAAACAAGGATTATTCTTTGTTCGTCTGCTTAAAATCTGCATAAGACGTTCCATCTCTTTTTCACGGCCGATCAACGGATCAAGCTTACCCTCTGCTGCAAGCCCTGTAAGATCGGTACTATACTGTCCTAAAATACCTTCCTTAGCCTTCGCTTCCGGAATATTCTTACCCTTAAATTCCTTCTTGGCAGCAGCTACGTCCACACCTGCTGCAGTTAAGGCATCCATGAAAATCTTCTTAATATCAATCTTTAATTCTCTTAAAATCTGGCATGCCTTATTATCGTCATCTAATAATAAAGAAGCTAACAAAAGCTCTGTTCCAATGGATAAAAATCCATATCGATTTGCCATAATCTCTGTATAATCCAAAATATAGACGACTCTAGGTGTCGGAATCGTCCCCTTCGTTTTTGCCACTCCTTTAAACACTTCCCCTTTGTGAAGGTAAGGAATGATCTGATCTTCGGTCACCCCATGTGCTTCAAGCACCTTGGCAGCCACTCCTTCTCTCGCCCAGAGAAGGCCAACAAGCAAATGTTCTGTCCCTACGAACTTCTGTCCCAATTCAGAAACGACAAAGTCCGCATGCTCTAATGCCTGTTCTGCAAGTAATGTATATGGTAAAGCCATAAAAATGGTCCTCCTGTTTCTTTTATATTTCTTTATCTATTTCTAAATGTATGCTAATCCTCAAACTGGTCATACCAATAATCAACAATCATATGCATCTCATCACGAGAAAGATCCTTACAATACGCCTGTGCCATCATAATCTGAAGACGTGTCTGGAATTCCTGCATCTCCATGAGCTTTTCTCTTGTGGACACAGAGACAACTGCCCCTCTTCTACGATCTAAAGACAGATATCCATCCTGTTTTAAAATCGAATAGGCTTTATTCACCGTATGCATATTCACGCCTAGCATATCCGCCATCTGTCTAACAGAAGGCAAAGAATCTCCAGGGCGAAGCTTAGTCGTCGCAATCCCCATGACAATCTGATTACATAACTGAATGTAAATGGCTTCTTCACTGTTAAAATCTATTTCAATAATCATCGTAACACCTACTTTCTCGTATGTTCTTACTGTTATACAAATAATAGCACAAATATAGTAGATATACAAGTCAGAAGCAAAGCGTTTTATGCCAATCTGGCATCCACAAAATGTAAAAAGAGCTTCCGGCACCAAACCGGAAGCTCTGCTTCAATCCTAAAATATTCAAAATAATCGCCTAAGCTTCATCAATCGCTTTTCCGATATCATTTCTCATATATTTATTATCAAAATGAACTAATTTTGTAGCTTCATAAGCATTGGCTCTTGCTTCAACTAAATCCTTACCTAATGCTGTAACACCAAGTACACGACCGCCATTTGTTACTAGCTTGCCTTCTTCATCAAATTTAGAACCAGCATGGTATACATGATATCCTTCCATCGCATTTACTTCATCAATACCAGTAATTTCAAAGCCTTTTTCATAGCTTTCTGGGTATCCTGCGGAAGCAAGGACTACACAAACTGCTGCATTGTCAGCAAAAGAAAGTTCAATCTGATCTAATGTACCATCTACACAAGCTTCGAATACTTCTACGATGTCATTTTCCATACGTGGAAGAACTACCTGAGTTTCAGGGTCGCCAAAACGACAATTGTATTCAAGTACCTTAGGACCATCTTCTGTTAACATTAAGCCAGTGAATAATACCCCAACGAATGGACAGCCTTCAGCAGCCATTGCATCGATGGTTGGCTGGTAGATGTATTTTTCACAGAATTCTTCTACGTCTTTTGTGTAGAATGGGGATGGGGAAAATGTCCCCATACCACCTGTATTAAGTCCCTGGTCGCCATCTTTTGCACGCTTGTGATCCTGTGCGGATGTCATACATTTGATTGTTTTACCATCAGAGAACGCGAGAACAGATACTTCACGACCTGTCATGAATTCTTCAATTACGATCGTATCACCAGCGGAACCAAACTGTTTATCAAGCATTAATGTCTTAACGCCTTCTTTTGCTTCTTCTAATGTATTGCAGATTAATACACCCTTACCTAAAGCAAGTCCGGAAGCCTTTAATACGATTGGCATTTTTGCTGTTTCAAGATATTCTAAAGCAGCTTCAGGAGATGTAAAGTTTTCATAAGCTGCTGTTGGAATATTGTATTTTTTCATTAAATCTTTGGAGAATGCTTTAGAACCTTCAATGATGGCTGCATTTGCACGAGGGCCAAATACACGAAGTCCTGCTTCTTCAAATGCGTCAACAACACCTGCAACTAATGGATCGTCCATACCGATAACTGT
>JAZUED010000200.1:0-5685 GCA_045640005.1 Candidatus Fimousia sp. | reverse complement strand
TGTATTTATTTTCATACACAATTGTTTCAAATTATAATACAAAGCAAATATTTATGCAAGATAATAGTTGCGTCACACTATGAATTATTTCTTCCATTAATTACATTCTATCAATCATTGACGACCTATTCATATTGCCTTTAATTATTTTAACAATGTAAAAATACATTGACACTTTGATTCTCAAATGATATTATTAATTTACAATTAAAATAATTCTTCAGGGCAGGGTGCAATTCCCGACCGGCGGTATATCAATTCGTGATGAGCCCGCGAGCCGTATGGCATGATCTGGTGAGATTCCAGAGCCGACAGTACAGTCTGGATGGTAGAAGAACTCATATGAATAAGCTTTTTTCAAGATTATTTTCTTTTCTCACTTTGCCCTGGGTATGTTCTCATATCCAGGGTATTCCATTTTCTAGAGCATTTTGATGCAAGTCCTGAAGATTAGATAAAAAGTGTGTTTCGCACCACGCAGAATGCGAAACTTACCGATCAGAAAGGACACATTTACTTATGAATTCCCATGAATCCTATATGAGACGCGCAATTGAGCTTGCAAAGCTTGGAACTGGCGCAGTAAATCCAAATCCATTAGTCGGGGCAGTCATTGTAAAAGACGGCCGAATCATAAGCGAAGATTATCATCATAAAATCGGCGGTTTTCACGCAGAACGAAATGCCATATTAAACTGCAAAGAGGATATGACAGGAGCAACGATTTATGTAACTTTAGAGCCTTGCTGTCATTATGGTAAGACTCCTCCTTGTACTGAAGCTATTTTAGAAGCGGGCATTTCCACCGTATATATTGGATCACGTGATCCAAATCCACTCGTGGCCGGAAAAGGCGCTAAGATTCTTCGTGAACACGGGCTTACCGTCATCGAAGACTTTTTAAGAGATGAATGCGATGCCATGAATCCGGTATTTTTCCACTACATTACAACAAAAACTCCATTTGTGGCATTAAAGTATGCCATGACATTAGATGGAAAATTAGCAACCTACACAGGTGCATCTCAGTGGATCACGAATGAATCTGCAAGAAAACATGTACACGAACTTCGTAATAAATATGTAGGAATCATGACTGGAATCGGAACCGTCCTTGCCGATAACCCAACCATGAACTGCCGCTTAGAAGGCGGTAGAAACCCAGTCAGAATCATTTGCGACTCTCACTTACAGATTCCACTCGAATCAAACATGTGTAAAACCGCAAATCTTTACGATACCATCGTTGCTTACTGCGACGGCGATGCAGAAAAAATCAAAGCTTTAGAAGCACTTAACGTAACCTGCATTCAGGCCCCAGCAAAAGTTGGCCACCTTGATCTTTTAACACTTATGTATGAGCTTGGTGCACGTGGCATCGACGGCATCTTATTAGAAGGTGGACAGACACTTAATTTCGCAGCACTTGATGCGGGCATCGTCCACTATGTATATGCCTATATCGGAAGCAAGATTTTCGGCGGAATGGCAGGCTTTACTCCTGTCGGAGGCCAAGGCGTGGCAAGCCCGGATGAAAGCTTCGAATTAAGAGATATGAAAATCAGTTCCTTTGATGGAGATTTCCTGATCGAAGGATATTTGAAATAAAGAGAGAAAGGAAACATAAACTATGTTTACAGGAATTGTGGAGGAAATCGGAACCGTAAAGATGAAAAAAGCCGGTATTCTCGAGCTTAACGCCACAAAAGTGCTTGAAGATGTACATCTTGGCGACAGTATCGCAGTCAACGGCGTATGCTTAACCGTAACATCATTTACAAGCCACTCCTTCTGCGTGGATGTAATGCCGGAGACATTTCGTCGCACCAGTCTTGGCATCTTAAAACCAGGCAGCAAGGTCAATCTTGAACGCGCCATGGCAGCAAATGGTCGCTTCGGCGGTCACATCGTCGCTGGTCATGTAGACGCAACCGGAACCATCAGTAATGTTCAGGCAGAAGATAACGCAGTCTGGATGACCATCGAAACACCAAGATCATTACTAAAATATATCATTGAAAAAGGTTCCATCACCATGGACGGTGTCAGCTTAACCGTTGCCGCTGTTTCTAATCACGACTTTAAAGTATCCCTCATCCCAACAACTGCGGATGAAACCATTTTACTTAGTAAAAATGTAGGCGATCCAATCAATCTTGAAGTCGATATGATCGGCAAATATGTCGAAAAGCTTTTAAATTTCCGCGACGAGGAACCAAAGAAAAGCAATATTACACTCGAATTTCTTGCCCAGCACGGGTATTAAGGAGGATAAATATGACAGAAAATATGCTTGTGTTAGATGCGGCTGCTGCCTTAAAAAATGGTCAGTGTATCGCATTAACAATGGATGAACAGGCAGCGATCATCAATCCAGCCGGAGATGATACATGTAAACCTGCCATCCGCAGTCAGGGAGGATGTCTTACACACGCCGGATTTGGTGAAGCGTGCTATGACATTTCTAATCTGGCAAAATTAGTGGATCCTGCATCCTATAAAATGGTTGCTACAGATGAAATTCCAGCAGATATGATGACAATCACAATGAAGGAGCTTCAGGATTACCGCAGACAATACGAAAAATTAGTATCCAGAGAAGCAAAAGCAAAGATGCCAACAAAATACGGTGAATTCGACATTTACGGCTATGTAAATCAGGTAAATGGAGAACATCACATCGCACTTGTAAAAGGCGACATTGCAGATGGTGAACCGGTTCTTTGCCGTGTTCATTCTGAATGCTTTACCGGCGATATCATCGGTTCCATGAGATGTGACTGTGGTGAACAGTTAGAAGCTGCACTTACCGCCATCGAAAAAGAAGGCCGTGGCGTACTTCTCTATATGAGACAGGAAGGTCGTGGCATCGGACTCATCAATAAATTAAAAGCGTATGAGCTTCAGGAACAGGGTTACGACACCGTAGATGCGAACTTAAAGCTTGGTTTCCCAGAAGACCTTCGTGAATACTGGGCAGGCGCTCAGATTTTAGCAGATTTAGGAATCAAGAAGCTTCGTCTTCTGACCAACAATCCAGAAAAGATTTACGGTCTTGGCGAATTCGGCATGGAAATCGTAGAACGTGTCCCAATTGTCATTAAGGCAAACAAAATCGATGCATTCTATTTAAAAACAAAGGCTGAAAGAATGGGCCACATGTACTAAACATTTGCCTGGCCGATGCATCGACCATATATTATATTGAACAAATTTTATTGAACATATTTTATTAACAATAAAACAATTTATTTTAAGTTTAAAGGAGATAAGAAAAATGAACGTAGTAGAAGGAAAATTAGTCGCAACTGGTATTAAAGTAGGTATCGTAGCATCCCGTTTCAACGAATTTATCGTTTCTAAGTTAATCGGCGGAGCAGTTGATGGTTTAGTTCGTCACGACGTAAAAGAAGACGACATCACATTAGCATGGGTTCCAGGAGCATTTGAAATCCCACTTGCAGCTCAGGCAATGGCTAAATCCGGCAAATATGACGCAGTAATTGCTTTAGGAACAGTTATCCGTGGTTCAACATCTCACTATGACTATGTATGTAACGAAGTATCCAAAGGTGTTGCTCAGGTTGGTTTACAGACAGGCTGCCCAGTTATGTTCGGTATCGTAACAACAGAAAACATTGAACAGGCAATCGAACGTTCTGGAACAAAAGCTGGTAACAAAGGTTATGACTGTGCACTTGGCGCAATCGAAATGATCAACTTAATGAAACAGCTTTAATCTGCACCAGTATTTATGAAAAATAATAGTAATAATATAAGTATCCCATTAATCGATGATATGAAGTGTGCCATCTTAGACTTAGATGGCACGATCATTGATTCCATGCCTGCCTGGAAGAATGTGACCCGCGATTATCTTGCCTCTCTTGGCATCACCGCGGATGCAGATATCCGTGAACAGGTAAAGCGTAAAACTTCGTTAGAAAATGCCCGCTATCTGCAAAGTTATTATCATGTAGACAAGACAGAAGATGAGATTATTGCTGGAATTCATGGTATAATTAAGAATCAGTACGAAGAACATATTGGCTTTAAGCCATCCGGTTTAGCTATTTTATCTTATTTAAAATCCCATGACATTCCATTTTGCGCTGCCACATCAACTGACCGTGAATTGATGTTAGCCTGCTTATCCCGTCTCGGCGTTTTAGAGGATTTTTCCTTTATCTTAACCTGCTCTGAGGTTGGGCGCGGCAAATATTTCCCTGACATTTTTCTTCAGTCTATGGAGCGTATGGGCGGCACTCTTTCTAATACTGTCGTTTTTGAAGATGCCCTTCATTGTGTAAAAACTGCTCATGACGCAGGTTTACGTGTCGCTGGCGTATACGAAGAGGTCGATGCACAGGATTGGGATGAAATTTGCACGATGTGCGATTATCAGATTAAATAAGAATTTTGATATTTAAGCCGGCTTGGATTTGGAGGCCGGTTTTGTCCATGTGTGGGGCGGGCTCGGCGCCCGTGCTAAAGTTTTAGAATGTTTTTCCGAAACTTCGGAAAATGTTCAATGAGGAGAAATATTTATGAACCAGAAACTATTATTTTTAGATTTAGATGATACCCTACTTAATTCGAAAAAAGAAATCACCCCAGGGAACCGCACAGCCATCCATAAAGCACTGTCTATGGGCCATAAAGTCATCATTTGCACAGGAAGACCTTTATCTTCTGCCATCGCGCAGGCGAAAAAGCTTGATCTGACCGAAGATGGCTGCCTCGTCATCAGCTTTAACGGAGCATTAATTTATGACATGTTTGCCGAAAAACTGCTTTATCATCAGCCATTTGACCCTTCACTTCTTCGCCCGATTTTTGATGAAGGTTACAAACGTGGGCTCTATATGGTAACATACGATGCGGACAATGTTCTTGTGGAACCTTGCCAGGCAGACTGGGAGGAAACTGACTGGTATTATCGCCGAATCAGCGTTGCATACCGTACTGTAGAAGATGTCAGCAAGTTAGATGTGCCTGTATACAAAGTACTTGCCGTAGATCTTAATGATATGGATAATCTTTTATCTTACCGCGACTGGCTTCTTGACAAATATGGTAAAGAAGTGTACCCATTCCATACCGCATCCATGCTGCTTGAAATCTGCACAGCCGGAATTAATAAAGGCAGCGGAATTGAGGCTCTCTGTGATATTTTAGGGCTTTCCGTAGAAGATACCATCGCCTGCGGCGATGCCGAAAATGACATCGAAATGATCCAGACCGCCGGAATCGGTGTTGCCATGGCTAATGCTTACGACGAAGTAAAAGCCGTTGCAGATTACATTACCGAAAACGACTGCGACCACGACGCAATCGCAGAAGTTATTTATAAATTTATGATGGATTAAGGCAAGTTTTTTGAAGATTTCTGTTTTGTACCTCATATTCAACCTAATGCCACTGGATTTTCAGTCAGGTAGTGACACAGATGGAGAAACTTGAATTTGTGTCACTAAATTTGGGGCGGAAAGTGATACAGATGGCGAAATTGAATTCTGTGTCACTGAATTTCAGCCGGAAAGTGACACAGGTGGAAAAATTGAATTCTGTGTCACCAAAATTTTCTCAAAAAGTGATACAGATAGAGAAATTGAATTTTGTGTCACTAAATTCAGTGATACAGATTTAAAAATTGAAATTTGTAATCAAAATTTTGTAAAAATC
>JAZUED010000199.1:0-8938 GCA_045640005.1 Candidatus Fimousia sp. | reverse complement strand
TGGCTACGATCCGACTTAGGCTGTTTTTTTCGTGAGACCACACAAAGAGACCCCACTAAACTTTGGCAAACCCCACTAAACTTTGGATACCCTGTTTTTTATTTCTGTTATTATTTCTACTACAATATTTTTTATTTTGATTTCATAATACGCTTTAAAAGCGGCATCTTATTTTTATCATACGGAGGATAGCGAAGACTTGAATTCGCGATATTTCTCTTCTTTACAATACTCTTAATGTTAGAGAATGTATCATATCCTGCTTTTCCATGATACCTTCCCATACCACTACTTCCAACTCCTCCGAGTGGAAGATGAGAAGTCATGCCCTGCAGCATAATATCATTGACACAGACACTTCCACATCGATAATTGTTCTTAATGAACTCTTCGTGGAGGCGGTTCTTCGTAAAAATATAGCAGGCAGGAGGCGTTGGGAAACGTTCAATCACTTCGACTGCCTCATCAAACCCTTCATAGGTAAGAATCGGTAGAATCGGGCCAAAGATTTCATCCTTCATCATCTCAGAACAGAAGGAATCTTCTTCTACAACGGTTGGAGAAATCTTCACCTTCATTGTATCGAATTCTCCACCTAAAATAATCGTCTGATGTTCAATCAAATCAAGAAGACGGAAGAAATGCTGTAAATTAATGATACTTCCGTAATTTTCACTTTCAACCGGATTTTCTCCATAAAATTCTTCTATATACTGATCCAAAAGTTTTACAAATTTCTTCTTTAACTTTTTCGGTACGAGAACATATTCCGGTGCCAATGCATTCTGACCACAGTTGACAAACTTGCCATGCACAATTCTTTTGGCCGCTTCTTCAAGATTACAGTTTTCATCTACAATCGCTGGTGTTTTCCCACCCATCTGAAGACAAACCGGTGTCATAAGCTCAGATGCCTTTTCATAGACAATCTTTCCTACTCGTCTGCTTCCGTTAAAGAAAATAAAGTCAAATTTCTTTGCAAGAAGATCCATCGTAATTTCCGGACCTCCGGTAATCACTCTCACACGGGAAGTATGGAAATTCTCCGTAATCATACGGTAAAGCACTTTTTCACAATGCCCTGAAACCTCAGATGGCTTGATTGTCACTACATTTCCTGCTGCCCATGCATTCACAAGAGGAATCAGACTAAGCTGAAATGGAAAGTTCCATGGAGAGATGATCAATACTCGTCCATATGGTTCTCGAACAACCGTAGAAACTGCCGGCATATGGAAAAACGGAGTCGGAAGAGTCTTTTCCTGCATCCAGCTTTTTAAAAATTTCAGTGTGTAATTGATTTCGTTGTAGATCAGGCCGATTTCTGTATAATAGCTTTCATAAGCAGGCTTCCCCAAATCATGCTCAAGTGCTTTATATATCTCTTTTTCATTCTCCTTCACAACATCACGAAGCTTAATCAAAAGAGAGACCCTTTCCCTGTAATCCATCTCTAACATTAAATATCCGCATCCTTTATCTTGCTTTTTCAAGCATCTGTTTTAAATCATCGATTGTATATACATAATTTGTATTACAGAACTGACAGTTTACTTCAATCGGTTCACCATCATTGATCATATCAAGAAGTTCAGCCTCACCAACACTAATTACAATGCCTTCTACACGCTCACGGCTGCAGTTACATTTAAACTGTACCGGCATTTCATCATGAATGGTAAGTGGTCCTAATAAGGCTTCAAGCATCTCTTCTAAAGTCTTGCCCTTGTCAAGCTCTGTTGTCACAGAAGTAAACTGACCAAGCTTTGCTTCTAACGCATCAATGGTTTCATCATCTGCAAATGGCATAAGCTGGATGATAAATCCGCCAGCCTGGCGAACTGTATTTTCACGATTCATAAGAACCCCTAATGCTACAGATGATGGCACTTGCTCGCTGGTTGCAAAATAATAGGTTAAATCCTCTGCAATTTCCCCGGAAACAAGATGTGTCTGTCCAATATATGGTTCCTTCAAGCCAATTTCGCGAATAATACTCATGACACCCAAATCAAGCGCCCCCGCTACATCTAGCTTTCCATCTCTTTCTCTTGCCGGAAGTAAAACATTTGGATTTTTCGCATATCCTTTTACGTTACCGTGAATATCCGCAGTAACTAACAGCCCCTGAATTGGACCCTGGCAGTCAATTTTTAATGTAACCAGATCATCTTCATTCTTGCCCATGGCCCCCATCATAAGACCGGCTGTTAAAAGTCGTCCAAGCGCTGCTGTTGCAACCGGACTTGTGTTGTGAGAACTTCTCGCTGTCTCAACTGTATCTTTTGTGTATGCAGCAAAAAAGCGAATCTGATCATTTGCCGCAGTACCTCTGATCATATAATCTTTCATGTATCTATTGCTCCTTTTTAGCAATGTAATATAAGCGCTCGCTATCTTCCTTTGGTGCATCCTTTGTAAATGCATCGTACACAGCAACAAATGTAAGGCCGGACGCTTCAATCATCTCTTTGATTTCATCTACAGAATAAGCCTTTTGATAATGAGTTTCCATAAACTTATCATAACGCCCATCTTCGCCACGAAGGAAGATATTTACGCCATATTCATTGATTTTTTCTTCTTCATAATAATAATTGTCCCAGATAAAGCTGATTTCTTCTCGGTCATCGGCAAATGTATTGTCCGCCATGATTTCTTCAAAAAGATACTGTGTCTTTAAATCGAAGATGAACACTCCATCTGGTTCGAGATAATTATTGACTAGGGAAAATACTCTTGTCAAGCTTTCTGGCTCTAAGATGTAATTCATGCTGTCCCCAATGCTGTAAAATGCATCAAAGGTTCCATAAAGTTCCATCTCGGTCATATCCTGCAGAAGATATAAAATCTCTCCATCCTTAGATCTACCCTTATCCATAGCAATCCCAAGCATATCTGCAGAAAGATCGAGTCCAACCATCTTATATCCACGGTCATAGAACATCTCCGTTACTTTACCGGTACCACATCCAAGCTCCATAAGTAAAGAACCAGGTTTTACCCCCTGTTCTTTAAGAAGCATATCCATATATTCCACCCACTCATCGTAAGGCAGATTGTCCATGAATTCATCATAGACTTCTGAAAAGGTTTCATAACTACTCATCTGTTTTTACCTCTATATTTTTTCTAAGTGTAAAAGAAGAAATGTATACTTCCTTTACTTTCATGCCGGTCACCTGCTCAAGAGCAAGCTTGTAGGAATCAAGCTGAGCTTTATAACGATTTAATAACGTGATTTCACCATCTGCTTTTCGTACACGGTCTGTCTTATAATCTACGATGACGATTTCGCCATCCTCCACAAAATACAAGTCCACGATTCCCTGCACAATAACCAGCTCAGAAGAATCCACCTCATCACTTAATCTGTGAAGTGGAATCCCCATAACAAATTGTTTTTCTTTATAATCCTGATGAAGCTTCGCTGCCATTTTGCATCTTTGCCCAATTTCTGACTGCAAAAACCACAAGATTTCGTCTTGTGGAATCACATCATAACAGTCATCCACCCTGCCAGAGGCAATAACGCTCTTAATTTCTTCATCCAGCATTTCTTTTGTGTATTCTTTTGCAAAGTCTAAAAGCTCCATACATTTATGGACTGCCGTACCTCTTGAAGTAGGCGATACTTCCACACTTTCTTTTAAGAAATTCGGTTTTGTCGGTTCTTTATGATCGTCCTGCCCATCTATAGGACTTTCAGAGACTGTTTCTCTTGTTACATCATGATTTAGCTCACCGAGCATGCCTTCCTGATTTTCAACCTCCAAAGACTGCTCCATCAGCTCCATATATTTATGTTTGATTTCAGAGACGGAGTATTTGACCGGCTTTAAGGCTTCTTCTTCATATTCATATGTCCAGTCAAACTCCTTTATAATGGCATCCAGCTTATCATGATCGATTCCGCCATGAATTTCTTCTAAGATTTGCACACGTTTCTGCGCCGCCTTCAAAAAGCTCTTTGCTTCTAATTCACTGAGCATAAAGGAATTCCATACTCGAACGACAAATGGACTGTTCCTGTTTTCCCAGCCCTGTCCCGGGCGATGATTTTCATAAAATGGTCCCATCGCTTCATCATCACGTAGTGCCATCAAAATCCAGTCAAGGTAGCATCTGCCCCTTTTGACTTCAGCCACGGTTGGCACAAGATCCCTTTTATCAAATGTTGCCTCCAAAAGCTTATCCATATCCGTAATGATGCCAGTCAGAATCAGTTTTTCCTTTGCTCTCGTCATGGCAACATAAAGCATACGAAGCTCTTCTCCTAGAATCTCATTTCTCATCTTTGATGCAATCGTATCTTTTAGAATGCTTGATTTCTTCTCTCTGGTTTCCGGCCAGATTACATTAGGGCCCATATAATAATCACTGTGAAGAAGAACCTGATTGTTCACATCCATCATATTAAAGCTTTTTGCCAGATCACTGACAAATACAACAGGATATTCTAACCCTTTGCTCTTGTGGATGGTCAAGATTCGAACAACATTTTCCTTTTCTCCTAGGACATTGGCTTCCCCATACTCTAATTTATATTCCTGAAGCTGATTCATATATCGCACAAAAGAGAATAACCCCTTGAAACTACCATTTTCAAAGGTTTTTGCCTTTTCCATCAACATGCGAAGATTTGCCTGTCTTCGTTTTCCACCAGGCATAGCACCCACATAGTGAAAATAATTGGTAACGGTCACAATCTCCATAATCAGATCATAAAGAGAAAGATATGTCTTCTTCTTTTTAAAATCTGTCAGAAATCTTTGTGCTTTTTGAATTTTTGCAACAATTACTTCATCTTCGCCATGTTCACCGTAATAGTGAAAATGCTCACACAATGGGCATTTCTGTCCCGGCTCTAAGTTAAATTCGCTTGTCATATATACCAGTTCTTCACTGGTCATGCCAACAAATGGTGCACGAAGGAAGGACGCAAATGGAATGTCGTTGCGTTCGTTGTCAATCACCTTTAAAGTATTCATGACAATCTGCACCTCAGTGGCATCAAAGGAACCCTTTTTGCTTTCACAATAAGCCGGAATCCCCAGCTTTTCTAAGCGTTCCTGAATTTTTTCTGCTTTGTTTGACGTCGAACGAAGCAAAATAACCATATCGCGGAATTCATATTCGCCGGCTTCCACCATTGACAAAATACGATGGCCAATCATATCCGCTTCCGCTTCAATCTTATTTTCTTCCGATTCCTTGTCATATTCTAATAAAAGAAGCTCACTTCGATGATCAGTTTCATTTTCCTCGAAGGTTCTTCCCGGAATTAAGGAAACTCGCTTTGTATAATCGATGTCTCCCAACTCCCTTTTCATAATTTTATAAAACACCTGATTCGTCGATTCCAAAACCTCTTTGCGGCTTCTAAAGTTGTTCTGAAGTTCAATCAGCTCACAGCCTTCTACGCCTGCATCATAACGGTCATATCGTCTGATAAAAAGTTCTGGTTTTGCCTGACGAAACTGGTAAATACTCTGTTTGATATCACCAACGGTAAAGAGGTTATGCTTACCAATTCCTTCTCCACAAAGAAGTAAAATGATTGCCTCCTGAATTTCGTTGGTATCCTGATATTCATCGACATAGATTTCATCAAAAAATGCTTTTTTCTCCATAGCAACCGCTGACGGAATAAGCTTTCCATCCTCATCCATGCCGTCACTTAAGATTGCAAGTGCAAAATGCTCAAAGTCTGCGAAATCAATCATATTTCGCTCTTTTTTCATACTTGCCATCGTATCAAGAAGATCAATCAAAAGACCTGCATAGCCTTTCATTGGTGCATGACACTTGCGAAGTTCTTTTGCAATTCCATCCGAATCTTCCGGAAGTTTTGTAAAGAATTCTTTGATCTGATTGGTCACTCTCGTACGATTGTTTTTAACAATCTCACACTCTGGTGCACTGTTTTTTCTGCCTAATTTCCCTTTTTCCCATACCTTTGAAAACGCAATATAATCCGGAATCGTCTTTTTTTCTTTTAAGCCCTGTAAGCTTAACCATTCCTTGGTAATTGGTTTCTGATATCCGGCAGGTATATGATCCATGGAAACCATTTCATAAATCTGATCATACTGTGCTAAAATATCATCCATCTCAGCAATCAGATCTTTTTCATAAAATTTCATCCATGGCTGTTCAAAAAGATGATCTGCATCCACTTCAAACTGCGCGAGGGCGTTTAAAATCCATGCTTTCGGATCCGGATTACTGCGCACAAAATGGTATGCTTCTTTTAACATCTTTTCTACATTAGCATCATCACGCCCGGTCACATAGCTTTCTAAAAAAGCAAGAAAATCATCATCTCTTGTTTCGTAAGCATCCTCTAACACTGCGCTTATGGCTTCTTCAAGCAAAAGCCCCAGCTCTGCCTCATCTCCGATACGAAATCCCGGGTCAAGATCAATATCCATAAAATGCTCTCGGATGAGATTTAAACAAAAGCTGTGCAAAGTTGTAATCTGTGCTCGTTGAATACGCGCTAGCTGACGAAGCAGATGAGGATTCTGCGGATCCTTCATAACCTTCTCATCTAACGCCTTCATAATTCGTTCCTTCATCTCGGCCGCTGCTGCATTCGTAAAGGTAACGACTAAAAAATGATCGATATCAACCGGATGTTCACTATCTGAAATGCGCTCAATAATTCGCTCTACCATAACGGCAGTTTTCCCGGAACCAGCTGCCGCTGAAACGAGAAGGTTTTGATTACGGCTGTCGATTACCTGCTGCTGTTTATCTGTCCATGCCATCTTCGCCCTCTCCTCTCCATCGTTCTAACACATCTTCTGGTTTTAGCTTTTCTAATTCACGGTAAGAATCATATCTTGGATCAAAATGACAGATCGTGCGGTATTCACAATATACGCAAGGCGTTTCTCCATCTTTTCGATCCTTTCGGTATGGACGAATATCAATTTCTCCATCCATAATCTGATTACCGGCTTCTAACATTTTTTCAGCCGCAAACTTTTGCATCGATGTAAACTGCTCGGTTGTTAAAACCTTTGCTCTTTTTGAAAGCGCACCAGACCTTAATTTGCCGGCATGAATGGACATAAATTCTCCACGTACATCTTTTTCAAAATGATCTAAAATATCATAATCACTGTTTGCATAGCCATCTAATCGTAATTCTTTTAATATCTTATCTTCTGTTGACTTTCCAGCTTCACGCTCTACCATCGGATCTCTTAATCGATAATAGAAGAGTCCCGCCGGAATAATTGATTTTTCGCTCTTATGTCCTTCGATTTCCATCATCGCATTCATATAGATGACTAACTGAAGCTGTAATCCATGATAGATTTCAGAAAGATCAAAGGCTTTCTGTCCGGATTTGTAGTCGATGACCTTAAGATATACGAATTGTTCATCCTCAAAACGGTCTACACGGTCTACTTTACCGTCTAAGCGCATGGTTGCCCCATTTGCAAGCTTTAAGTGGGCAGCATCTAAATCTTTGTAGGATTTAAATTCCACTTCAAAGTTATAAGGCATAAAATCACTGGTTTCTAATTGCTTTAAGATCGCCCAGAGGGTTCTCTTTGTCATTCTTTCTATAATATCAATCGTATAACTGTTTCGATGTGTGTCATGAAACAGTGTTTCATTGTACTCTTTTACTGCCTGCGAAACCGCCTGCGCAGTAATAGCTTCCTGCTCATCAGATGAAATATCCTTCCAGGTGCCGTAATGCATCTGTACATTCTTTGAAATTTTTTCTAAACTGCTGTGGAAAATGCTTCCCAAGTCGTTAAGCATCAGTTTATATTCTTCTCTTTTCTGTAAGCCCAGTCCGTATCTTAAGAAATGAGAATAAGCGCAAGCGCCAAACTGTTCTAATCGGCTTACGGAATTTCGAAGCACTTCTCCATAAACTAATTTAACAGCTTCAGCTGAAAGAGTCGCCTCTCTGTTTTCATAACAGCAGGCATTTAAATACCAGTCTAAAAATTCAGGACCAAGTACAAGCGTTCCGATTTCCTTCCACCCCGGCACGTCAGCATTTTCATACTCACGAAGACCTTCCACAAACGTATGCATACTGTATTCTGGTGAGAAATAACCTTCCTGATTCATCTGGCTCTCTGCAAGCTTCGGTAAAATAGCAGAAATTCTTCCCAGAAAATAGGATGGTCGAATGGAAGTTCCATCATCGCTTACCGTCGCATAGGAAAGGTAGAGATGCTTTGTTGGCTTTGCAATTGCCAGATACATATAAAACTGCTCTGTGTAAGCTGCCTGAATGGCGGTTTCTGACAAGGATATTCCTTGCTCCTGTAAAAATTCTCGTTCAAAATCATTCAAAATGCCACCATTGGCACTGGCCTTTGGAATATTGCCTTCGTTCATGCCTGCAATAAATAACACTTTGATTTCTTTTAATCGGGTACGAATCAGATCACCTACTACGACCTGATCAATTCCCGGTGGAATGACACCGATTTTTAATTCTTCTAAACCGGTTTCCACAATACCACGGATTTCTCTTACGTCCATGATTTCATCGCCTAAGATTTCCACCATCTTGTCCATCATGCCAAGAAGGTATGGATAAATCTGACGATAGGTCTTTTCCATAACAAAATTGCCTTCTTCTTTGAAAGCGTCTGCCATCTTTTCTAAGTCTTCTTCCGCATTCACACAGACTAAGAATTCATAGAGTGCTGTCATATGGTCACGAACGCTACACTCTTTTTGTTTGGAAATTTCATAAAAATCAAGCACTTCATCTAAAAACTGCTGCTTGATGTTATTTAACTGGCCAAGCTCCGCCTCGGTCTGTCCGTATAATGCTCGGTCAAATGGAGCCATCCAACGTTTTTTACTGTTAATCCCTCTTGCAAGGGCATAATTTTCTAATTCATCGATTTCTTCTGCACCAAGAGACGTCATGCCAGCTTTTAAATAACGA
>JAZUED010000198.1:0-2302 GCA_045640005.1 Candidatus Fimousia sp. | reverse complement strand
CCGACTTCACCCACTTTTCGCCGAAAATAAAACAAATTTACTTCAACACCTGTTTTTCTGCTTCTTCACGGAAGAACTTATTTAACGCTTCAAAGGATTTTACCCATGTAATGAGTTCTTCTTCTGTAACAGTAGCAATGAGTGCATCTGTCATTCGTCTATGAAAATCTTCGTGATGACGATACGCTTTGATTCCTTTTTCTAAGAGGTAAATGTTTACCACGCGGCGATCTTCTTCGGTACGCTTACGTTCCACGTAACCCTTTTTAACAAGTCCATTCATGGAAGTTGTAAGCGATCCGACTGTGATATTGAGTTTATTCGCAATCAAAGTCATACGATTGCCTTCTAAACCAATCGCTTCGATGATGTGCATATCATTATTACTAATATCACTAAATTCTTCGGTAATGATTGCTCTTTCTTCGAGCTCCATAATTTCATTAAAATATGAAACGAGCATTGTGTTAATAGTTTCTCGCAATTTGTCGTTCATGTATACCCTACTCCTATATCTTTTGTCTTTAGAAATATTATAAAGAAAGAAATATATCTTTTCAAGAAATATTTGTGTATCAAACATTTCTCAGTGCGAATATTTCGCAGTGCAGATGTATTTTCCTTTCAAAACTATATACCCAGCTCAAATAATTATGAGGCACAATCTTTACTGTCCCCAATGCAATACTACATCGCACGGAATCTCTGATAACGCTCTTCTCTAATCTCTTCCTCAGACTTATCCATTTCTCTGTTTAAAAAGGCTGCAATACCATTTTCCATCGTATTGATGACATCTTCCATGGCATCTGCATGATAATGCTGTGGTTCTTCAATCACTTTTTCCACAAATCCAGCCTCAAAAAGATCATTTGCGGTCAACTTCATAACCTCAGCTGCTTTTTCCTTTAATTTTGCATCTTTCCATAAAATTGATGCAAACCCTTCTGGAGAAAGGATGGAGTATGCGCTGTTTTCTAACATCCAGATTTCATTTGCGACTGCAAGAGCGAGCGCACCGCCACTTCCACCTTCACCAATGAAAATGGAAAGTACAGGGACTTTAAGATCTGCCATCTCATATAAATTTCTGGCTATTGCTTCGCCCTGTCCACGCTCTTCCGCTTCTAAGCCACAATAGGCTCCAGGTGTGTCCACAAAGCAAATGATTGGACGATGGAATTTATCCGCCTGCTTCATGAGACGCAATGCTTTTCGGTAGCCCTCTGGATTTGGCATACCAAAATTGTATTTGATATTTTCTTTCGTATTTCTACCCTTCATCTGAGAAATCACTGTGACTGGAACACCACGAAAGGTTGCCATTCCACCACAAATAGCCGGATCATCGCCGTAATAACGATCACCCTTCATCTCAACAAAATCAGGGAATAATTTTTCTATATAATGAATGCCGACCGGACGATCTTTTTCACGGGATTTGATGACACGTTCCCATGCAGTAAAAGGTTCTTTTTCTGGTTTTGTGAGGATGTCGCCTTTCGCAACATCACTCGCTGCATTCGTATTTTCGTCCTCAGAATAAATACTTTTTAAAGTAGCATCACCAAAATCACGCGTAAGCACCTGATCTATGCAATTTGCTACTAAATCTTTCACTGCAGGCTTATGAAAGGCGAGAATCTTCTCAAGTTCAGCACGCATATCCTTTCGCGCAACAATACGATCAATAAATCCATGCTCTGCTAAAAATTCAGAACGCTGAAAACCTTTTGGAAGCTTCTGCCCAATCGTCTGTTCAATTACACGAGGTCCTGCAAATCCAACTAAAGCATCGGGTTCAGCAAGGATAATATCCCCGAGCATTGCAAAACTTGCCGTAACACCTCCTGTTGTAGGATTTGTAAGAACGGTAATATATAAAAGACCTGCCTTAGAATGTCTCTTAAGAGCTGCGGAAGTTTTTGCCATCTGCATTAAAGAAGACATACCCTCCTGCATTCTTGCCCCACCGGAAGCAGTAAAAATGATTAAAGGAAGCATTTCCTTCGTTGCTCGTTCCACGCCACGGGTAATCTTTTCTCCAACAACGTAACCCATGCTGGCCGTTAAGAAACGACAATCCATAATCATAATCGCAACATCCATGCCACCGATTTTTGCTTTCCCGGTAAGTACTGCTTCATCAAGACCAGTCTTTTCTTTCAGTTCAGCAACCTTAGAAGGATAATTATGCATACTAAGTGGATTTGCATTTTCAAGCCCCACATCCCATTCTTCAAATGAATCCGCATCGATTACATTTGCAAGACGAGCCTGAGCAGGCATACGAAGATACCCA
>JAZUED010000197.1:0-2515 GCA_045640005.1 Candidatus Fimousia sp. | reverse complement strand
TTGGCCTCCGACTTTCTTGTTGTAATGCCACAAACAGACCTCCTAGTGTCACAAGAAATCCCAAACACTCTATTCCGAACAAAACAATTTTTAATATCGCATCTTTTTTGAAATATGTGAAATCGGGAAGAACATAAACAGGTGTACCACTGGCATCTGCCACCACATTCATACCAAAATAGGCTTCTTTTTCACGTTTTGCATATCTGTATCCAAGAATTGTCCCGATCAAATTTAAAGCGAATGGCAATAGGGATACCAAAATAAGAAAAACTAGCATGAGTCCTATAAGAACACCTACAAATCCCCAGCCCCAATTGTGTTCCACACTTGGAAGCAGACGACCTATTCCTTTAGAATCGTCATTTGCGGTAAAAATTGCATAAAAGCCAATTAATCCTATTATTAAGACAAATAGAAGCAATCCATCTAATACTGTAACAACATTCATATAAATTGTAGTAAACATTGATTTACTACGCAAAGATTCATAGGTTTCACCTGGGTTCATAATTTTTCTCCTTCTATTCACAGATATGATTATTTTATCACGTCCATGCAAAAAAGACGATTGGAATCTTTCGAAACCAACCGTCCTTATCATTTCATATAAACTTTTTATAATCTTATTTTACTGTTACAGATGTGATGTGTGGCTGTGCACCTTCATACCAGTAAACAAAACCTTCCAAATCAACTGTATCGCCGATGTTTAAGCTCTGAACTGCTTTGTAAACATCTGTGTCTTTACCGCAAAGATAAGACTCGATAACGAATGTTACTGTGTTTCCGTTTACAGAAGCATTGAAGTAAAGGTCATCACCCTCAGAACCGGAACCATCCCAGTTATACATGAAAGCTTCGCCGTTGCCTGCATCTTCAACAGTAAGTCCTTTGAAAGCAACGAACTGGTTCTGCATTTTTACTAAATCATCTGTTCCGATTTTAGCTGTTGCATCAACTGCTTTTGCAACGTAGCTGCCTTTTTCGATTTCAAATGTACCGTCTACGATTTCAACTTCACCAGACCACTCTGATTTGTAACCTGTTACTTTGATTTTTGTTCCAGGAACTAATTTAGCGTAGTCAGCTTCAGAACATGCTAAGTTGTAAAGGAAGTAACCACCATCTTTGTCCTGTGTGTAAACAGTTGCTTTATCTTCCCACCAGCTCTGTTTGTTCTGAACATAAGTTTCAACAACAACCTGGCTGTCAAGTGCTGCAGCATCGTATTCAGCATATGTCATTACGCCCTCAGATTTTTTATCGGAAGCGGAACCACAAGCTGTTAATGCTACTGTCATAGATACAGCTAAAAGTAATGCTACGATCTTTTTCATTTTTTCTCTCCTCCATTGTATGTTTCTTTTATTTAAAACATCAACTATTTATTTTATCGACCTTATTCTACTACTTTAAAGAGTAAAATCAACAAATTTTGCTTATTTTTTTAATCTTTGGTAAATACTTATGAAGCTAGATAAATCAAGGCTTATTTTTTGTAAAACTTTTTACTTAATCGATTAAAGACTGCTCATTTTTTTACCTGATATCAACCAAATCATGCACTTATTTGCTCTTTTTACCTGCGAGATATTCTTTTCCTACGTATGCAATAATGCCAATCCATACAAGCGCTATTACAAGCAGAAGCGTTTTCGCAGTTCCGGGAAGCGGTCCCAAATCCTGTTTCTCATTACCACCGCTTCTGATCTGATTCAGTCTGTACAAAGACGCCACATCCTTATACATCTTGTTCATGTATGCTTCGTCCACCGTTTCCTTACGTCTAACGGATTTTACAACATTCTCAATCAACTGGCTTGCCGCATCACGAAGGGAAGCCGAGCCATTGAATACAGGAGTCACAAAAGTATCTGAAGTATGCTCAATCAAAAGTTTTGCAGCCTGTATTTTTACTGCATAATGCTCTTTATTGTCAGCGCCTTCCATAGCTAAGTATTCCTGATACTTGGCATCTTCTCTTGCTTTGCTGGTAACCGGAATATAACCTTCTGTCATCGCATATCCCATCTGCACTTCGTTGGTTAAGAGGTACTGGGCAAAAATCCAGGATGCTAACACCTGGTTCGGATCTGCCTTGTTGAAAATACATACAGAAGGTCCCTGGGAAATCATCTGTGGATGCTCTGCATCGAATTGCGGAACCGGTCTTACTGCAGTTTCAAAACGCTTTAACTTGTCCGCACTGATATCTGACAAAGGTGCATCTGTTCCCATCCAGGAAGCACCGTCGGTGCAGTCGATTGCAAAAATACATTGACCTGCATTTAGGAAGTTAGCCGGATAACTGGATATTTTAAATGTGGAAAATGCTCTGGTCTTTCCATGCTCAGCGATTTCATATAATAGTTCATCTGTTGTATCGTTGAATATCTCGATTGTGCCGTCCTCTTTTGAGTATCCGGCATTCTTCTGTTTCAACATCTGAATCATCATATTATCGGTAGACTTATAGATGAATGGAATCAGCACATTCTGATCATTCACCTTA
>JAZUED010000196.1:0-6615 GCA_045640005.1 Candidatus Fimousia sp. | reverse complement strand
CTGCACAGGATGAACTCAACCATAGTGGATATTGCTTTAAATCTGCAGTAAAAGCATATAATGGCTCCCATGACGTTAAGTTTTTAGGTGCTCAGGGTGGTACCAGTGTGATCGACCACAAAGGGAAATATTATACATTTGGTATCGAATCCGGACATGCTAAGAATATTACCGTTCAGGATATTCAGTTTAAGAACATGGATGGTAACCATTTCATTGAGTTAAACTCATCTAAGAATGTCCTCGTTCAGAGATGTACATTTACAGATGACTTAACTACTTATAACTGGAATGTAGATACTGGTAAAGGTTATTACAACACAGTAATCGCAGAAGGTTCTACAAAAGCGAAGATTGCCAATAAAGAAGCAATCAATATTGACGCATGTGATCCAAACTATCAGGGATTTAATAATCCATGGGCTTATCATGATTACACAGCCTGCGACGGTGTAACGATTCAGAATTGTAAATTTACAAGATTAGTTCGTCCAATCGGATCTCATAAATATACATGTAAATACAATTCCGATACGAAAAAATGGGATAAGCAGGTTTACAATACAAACATCAAAATTTATAAGAATACAATCAAAGATTCAGGCGCAAATGCAATCTGCATGTGTAACTGGAACCATGTTACAATCGATAATAATACAATCGATACCGTAGATAACATGCTGAAGAATCCATATTATGATCCAAATAGTAAGGCAAACAGCAATGAGTACTTCTTCTATAGTATTAACCCTGGAAAGACAGAAGAAGGAAAGACAGTAGTTGCGACAAGATCAGCATTAAAAGCGAACTGTGCAATCGTAATTTTTGGTGGCGGAAGTGATTTCAAGATCACCAATAATACAATTACAAACGCGAAAGCAGGAGTTGTTGCATTAAACTTACAGAATATGAATGGGGCTGCAGATAATGAGATTTCTAAATACAGCCTTAGCAAAGACAGTAAGGATATGATCAAGAACAAGAACAAATTCAGTAATATCTGGTCTAAGTGCAACTATTTCTTCAGTAATGACAGTACTATTGCAAAATATGGTTCAAAAGTTCGTTCTTTCTCCGGAAAGAGAGAGTATCTGCCTTCAGAGTTTAATATTGACTGGGATAAAGTTCTGAAAGACTATTACGATAAGTATTGCAATTCTGCGGTCGCTTCAGAAGAAGGAACAACTGCAGTTGAAAGTGTAGAACTTGAGGATAAAGCAGCTGCTACAACAACAGCTGCTACAACAGAAGCAGCAACATCAGAAACAGCTACAGAAACAACAACTACTGAACAGACGGTGGATGCTGAAGCGGATGAAGCAGTAAAATAATAAAGATAATCACCCGGAAGTTTGAATAAACTTCGGGTGATTTTGTGTTTTGACAATGAATGTAATCGGTACTATAATAATTAAAGTTTTTAGATGAGGTGAGTAATTTATGCGAGAAAAGAATAAGGCTTCTGAAAGCAGAAATTTAAAAATTGCAAAACCAGCTACAATCCTCTGGATTGCACTTTCGTTTGTTGTATATGCTTTATTATTTGTACAGAAATTATATATTGAAGAAAATGTTTTTTACTATACTCGTATTCTATTTGCGACAGGTGTGTTTGTGATTCCAGCAGCTTTACTGCTTCTTAGATTGCGATGCTCCGGCAGACTCAATAAGTTTTTAAATTTCTTTTTATCCGGCTTATTAAGTGCAGTGATCATATTTGAGAGCTTTTGTATGCTTCAATATGCGCAGGGGTTTGAAATTTTAGGACTGGAAGAAACTAGATATATATACCTGAATTTGATCATCTACGTTATGGTATATTGTGTTGGATTTGCGATTACCGACAGTTTTCGTTTTGCGATTGCTACGACAGCATTATTTAATACAGTTATGGGACTTGGGAATTATTTTCTCTGTCAGTTTCGAGGCGTTGGATTTTTAGCAGTAGACCTGCTGAATATTAAAACAGCTGCAAATGTTGCCGGCGGGTATTCTTATGATTTGACATTTCCGGTTTATATCTTACTGCTAAGCTCCATGTCTGTCGTCAGCATTGCTTTTTGTCTGGATCACAATGTGTTTTTCAGAAAGTGGAAGCGCATATTTCCATTCATCCTTGGATGTTTCATGGTGTGGTATACATATGATACTTTTATCGCATCTACCTATTACGATGACATTTTAAAGATTAAATACTATCGTCCACAGGAAACCTTTGTGCGATTAGGGATGCCACTTACTTTTGTAAAGAGTAACAATGACCTCGTAATCGAGGTCCCGGAAGGATATTCTGTAGAAGCGATTGAAGAAATTGCCAAGGAGTATCCAGGCTTTACAGGCACGGTTTCTGAGAAAGATAAGCCAAACATCATTATGATCATGGACGAGGCTTATACGGACTTTGGTAAAATTTATGATTATAAGTTAAATAAAGACAACCTCCCATTTATCCACAGCATGAAGGAGAATACGATTTCAGGGGAATTTTTTACTTCTATTTTTGGTGGAGGTACAGCATCCACTGAGTTTGAAGTTTTAACCGGAGATTCTATGGCATATGTTCCAAATGGAATTACCGCATATTCTGCTTATATCAATGGAGATATGCCAAACTTTACAACTGTCTTGAAAGAACAGGGGTATGGGGCGAATATTGCTATGCATCCATATAAAGGGGACGGTTACAGCAGAAACAAAGTATATCCATATCTTGGATTTGAAACATTTATTACTGAAAGTGATTTCTCGGAAGATACAGATCGCTATGGCACTTACATTTCGGATATTGCAGATGTAGAACGCATCATCTCAGAATATCAGGATTTTAAGAAAGAACAGGATGCACCATTCTATCTGTTTAATGTTACGATGCAAAATCACAGTCCATTTACCAATCCGAATGTGGATGATGATTATTATATTACAAATCTTGAGTATGATGCTCCACAGGCGAATAATTATGCCAATATGCTTAAGAAAACCGATGATGCGGTGAAAGAGCTGGTTACATATTTTGAGAGTGTTGATGAACCGACTATGATCGTATTCTTCGGTGATCACGAGCCAAAGCTTGAGGAAGAATTTTACTTAGATAAAAAGCTTACTTATAAGCATGCGGAACAATATGTTAAATATCGTACCCACAATACACACTTCTTTATCTGGGCTAACTATGACATTGAAGAAGAGGAAGATGTATATATGAGTGCGAATTACTTAAGCTCAAAGGTACTGGATACTGCCGGATTATCTATGAGCGGATATCAGCAGTTTATCGCAGATGTTCAGAAAGAAATTGCGGTTATTACGAAAAAAGGATATGTAGGAGCGGACGGAGTGTATTATAAGCATTCAGACAAAGAGTCTCCTTACTATGATACATGGTGTAAATACAGAATGGTTGAATACAATCATTTGTTTGATGTGAAAAACCGTGTCGATGCATTTTACTCTATTCCAGAGGCAAATAAATAAATGCTTTAGAGATTCATTTTATAAAAATGGATCTCTCTTTTTTTATACATAGATCTTATTCATAACAATCGTTATTCTTGATAATATGGTCAATAATTGGTATAATTTAATGTGATAATTTATGTTAGATAAAAAAGCACAAGGAGGATTTTTTATGAAAATCAGTGTGGTTATTCCCTTTTACAAATATAAGCTTTATTTAACAGACTGTCTCGGAAGTCTTGCTCTTTCTGATACCGATGATTTCGAGACGATTTTAGTGTTAGATCAGGTGACAGAGGACATTGATGACTTAATCGAAGAACACAAAGAAAAACTGAATCTGAAAGTGGTTGAAAATCCAGCTCATGGCGTATGTTCATCCAGAAATCTTGGTATTGCGAATGCAACTGGTGATTACATCTTACTTTTAGACAGTGATGATTATGTGCTTGAAAATACAATCAGTGAAATTATTAAAGCAGCAAAAGCAAATCCTGGCGTTGATCTTATTTCCTGCAATCGTTATACAACATGGAACAAACGATTAAACTTCATTGAACAGGATCGTACAGAAAAAGATCAACTTAAAAAAGAAGCTCATGACAGCTGGAATCAGAAATTTGAAGATTATTTCCGCGCAGATTACCCGGATGTTAGTGAGAATGACAAGATTGTATATATTAATCTCTTATTAGAAAATAGAAGTTTCTTCTCTATTTCTGCTTTAAAACACGTATATCGCAAAGACTTTTTAACAGACAATGAGATTTGTTTTGATGAAAAATTAGTTAGTTATGCAGATGCACCATTTCTCGTAGATGTGGTAAATGCGAAACCTAGCATTGTTGAATGCAAAGAAGCTGCTTACGTTAAGAGAAGACATAACGACCCTTATAATTTCCCTGCTCATCATACAGAACAGGAAGATAAGAAACATGAACAGCGTTTCCTTTCTTATAAAGATGCAATTGACCGTGCAAAAGATCCATTAACAAAACAGATCTTAGAAGCACAGATTTGTAAGTATACTGTTAAAACCGTTTTAAAATGGTTCCGTCGTTCCACAAATAAAAAGGAAAAATGGACAAGAGAATATGATCGTTATCAGCCTGAAATTGCAAAAGTTTCTCCAAATGCGATTAAAAACTTATCTGATTATCAGAGAAAAGCAATTGAGCTTATGCAAAAAGATGATCGTAAAGCTTTACTTCGTCACATCGGTAAGAAGAATGCAACTACTCGTGTGAAGCGAATGTTCAGAAAGAAGAATTTAAATGAAGTATACAAAGCATTATACACACGTGTATATTACAAACAGCCTATTAAAAAGAATTTAGTTATGTTTGAATCCTTCTTTGGTAAAGGCTATTCCGATTCTCCAAAATATGTTTATGAATATCTTGCAAAGAATTATGGTGATAAATATGAATTTGTATGGGTATTAAACAACGATACAAAACCACCATATGGTGGAAAAGTTGTTAAGAGATTTTCCAGAGAATATGTAAAATATCTTGCAACAGCACAGTATCTCATTTTTAACGTACGTCAGCCACAGTTCTATAAACCTAGAGAAGGACAGACGTTTGTAGAAACATGGCATGGAACACCACTTAAGAGACTCGTATTTGACCAGGAAGAAGTATTATCTGCATCTCCAAAATATAAGATTCAGTTCTATAAACAGAGACAGCAGTGGGATTATTTAGTAGCAGCGAATAAATTCTCTTCCGATACATTCAGAAGCTGCTTTATGTACGATGGTGAGATGCTTGATATTGGATATCCTCGTAATGACTTACTTTACGATCCAAACAAAGATGAAATCGCTGTTGAGCTTCGTAAGAAATTAGGTATTCCATTAGATAAAAAGACAATTCTCTATGCGCCAACATGGAGAGATGATGAATCCTATGGTAAAGGTGAATATAAATTTACATTAGCACTCGATCTTCATCGTCTGAAAGAAGAATTTTCTGATGAGTATGTAGTATTACTTCGTACACATTACTATATTGCAGATAAAATTGATGTAACAGGATTAGAAGGATTTGTATACAACTTAAGTGATTACAATGACATTACAGAACTTTATCTGATCTCTGATATATGTATTACAGACTACTCAAGTGTATTCTTTGATTATGGTAACTTAAAGAGACCAGAATTATTCTTCGTATATGATTATGAAAGATATCGTGATCAGTTACGTGGTTTCTACATCAGCATGCAGGATGATCTTCCAGGCCCACTTCTTTATACGAATGATGATGTGGTGGAAGCAATCAAGAACATTGATCAGATTACAGAAGAATACAAAGATAAATATGAAGTATTCTATGAAAGATTCTGTACATATGATGATGGTAATGCATCCAAACGATTAGTAGAACGCGTATTTGGTGAAAAGTAAAAGGAGTTTTTTATGAAAATTAGTGTAATTATCCCTTTTTGGAAGTATGAATTATTCCTTAAAGACTGTCTTAACAGTTTAAAAGTATCTTCTTATAAGAATTTCGAAACGATTCTTGTTTTAGATCAGGTGGAAGAAGATATTGATGAATTAATTGCTGAATACAAAAAGTGCCTTGATCTGAAAGTAGTAGAAGCACCAAAGCACGGTGTAGCTGCAGCGAGAAATGCTGGATTAGCCGCTGCAACTGGTGAATATGTTTACTTCTTAGACAGTGATGACTATGTGTTAGAAGATACACTTGCAAGAGTGGCACACGGAATTAAGAAACATGACGGTGCAGATATCTTTGCCGGAACAAAGTTGATCACATGGTATAAGAGAATCAATTATCTTGATCAGGATAATACAGAAAAACAGACAGAAGCCTTAAGTGAATATTCAAAAGCAAAAAGAAACATCAGCAAACAGTTTGACAGCAAAGCTTCTGACAACGATAAGATTTTATTATCTCATTTTATTACAAGTGAGAATAACTTCTTCAATATCACAGTATTATCCGCTGCTTATAAAAAAGAATTCTTAACAGAGAATGAAATTACATTCGACGAAGATATCACTTATTATTCCGATCAGCCATTTGTCGCTAAAGTGTTAGCTGCATATCCTGAAATCGTAGAATGCAAAAGAGCTTTTTATTTAAAGAGAAAACACACAGATCCATACAACTATCCTGGATTATTAAA